>JBDGSH010000028.1:0-7616 GCA_042217665.1 Candidatus Nanohaloarchaea archaeon | reverse complement strand
GGCGCATCGGTGCGGAAGCCGGTGGGGGTGAAGTGTGTTCTCGCGACCGGGTAGCCTTTTTCTTGTATTGTTTTGATTACCGGGTCGCGTTTGGGTGAGCTGATTTCCATGTTGGAGCAGAGCTTGTGGAGGTCGTAGAAAGGGGTTATGATCTCGGCTTCTGCATGTATTTTTTCTAACAGTTCTCTGGAGTCTTCCCAGCTTTCAGGTATCCTCTCCAGCATTTCTTCCGTAAACCGTTGATCTACAAACTTTCCTGTCCACAGCGGCCCTGCATGTTTAAGATCTGTGTTTCCGCAGTTTCCGCATTGCTGTTTTCTTTTAAGCTTCCGCCAGCGACATTCCGGGCAGAAGGACAGGTATCCGATGTTTTCCAGCGCCTGGTTACACCGCTGCTTGGATTCTGTGACTCTTCCGGATATCCGTGTGTAGTGACGTTCATGCCAGCAGATCTTGGGGTCGAACGCTTTGTCGAACCGTGCAAAGTTTTCGAAAACGGTTTTTAGGTAGATTCTCAACCCGGTTTCATGCATGAAAGAGTTTTTTAACGGTGTTGAGCTGTAGCGGCGTTCACAGACTTTTGGATAGCTTCCTGCGGGAGCTGCGTTGTCTGTAGCGGTTAGACCTACAAAACTTGTGTGGTTTGCGGCTCTTGCCGTTGAATCAAGGAAATCTGTAAATGAGCCGAAAGGATCGATGTCGATAAGTTGAAAAAAGTTTCTGTATTGGGAGAGGAAAACGTTGGCGTCTTCTCCATGAATTTCTGCGTCCACGTCGTTTTCAGCTAACGCTTTTTTTATTGACTCTCTAGCTCTCGGATTAGGGTCATTGAAGTGTAGTTCTTTAGCTATATCTGCGTACCGAAGTCCTCGAACCCCTGAACCGGCGGTGGCATCCGCCACACGGAGTTTTCCGGTATTAATTTTTGATTTAAAGGTTTTAGCAGCTATTTCGGATAGATCTCTATTTATAAGCATTTTCCGGTTGTAAAAAACTTCTTCATCCTTGTCAGGATCTTCCTTGTCGGCTGCAAAGATTTTGACTCCTCTTTCTTCCATACTTTTGCGCTGCGGTTCAAAACTTTTTTAAAGTGGCTGATAAGTGTCGAGACTGCTTATGTTTAAAAACATGCTCCGGTTATAGTTTGACGAAGGTGTTTTCTGGATGGCTGACGTGATACAGCAAGTTAAAGACGCAGAAAAGAAGGCTGATGGAATTTTAGATGAAGCAGAGCAAAAGAAACAGCAAGTTATTGAAGAGGCGGAAAAGGAAGCAGAAGAAATAGTTGAAGAAGCACGTCAGGAAGCTGAAGAGAAGGAAGAAAAAGAAAAACAGGCTTTTAAAGACAAAATTTCCCGTGAGAGAGAAGGGGTAATTGAAGAAGGCCGTGAAGACGCCGAAAGTATTAGAGAATCAGCTAGAGATAATATGGATCAAGCTGAAGAGTTTCTTTTCCAGCAGTTCAGAGATCGGTTTTTAGGGTGAAACACTTATTAAGCCAGAAGAAATGACCAAAATTTCAATTACAGGTCCGAAGAACCGGTTAGAGCCTGTAATATCTCGTCTCTATGACTTAAAGCTTCTGGATATAGAAGAATACGAGGGAGAACTCGAGACCGGAGAACCAGGCGAAGAAGCAGAGCAGGTATCACAGTTACTCGTTGATCTAAGGTCAACGCTCTCAAAGATGCCTGATGTGGAGGCAGAGGACAGAGAACTCAGCATAGAAGACGTTGAACGACAGCTTCCCAGAATAGATCAACAGATAGAAGAAATCAACAACGAGAAAGAACGAATAGAAAGAGAAAAAACCCAGATAACGCAAGATCTTGAAGTCTTCAAAAGATTAAAGGGTTCAAACCTTCTTTATTCGGATTTAAACGGTACAAAAAAGCTTGAAACATTGATTGGGGATGTAGACGTTGAAAAGCTTCGTAAAAATGCGCCTGATTCTAATTATGAGGTTTTTGAGGCAGAGGATGCCGATATTGTTTTCTACAAGGAAGGAGACGAGGAATTGGAAGATGCGGTTAGGCAAGCCGCAGAGAATGTTGTAGAGCTGCCTGAAGGAGACTTTGAAGGAACAGTAGAAGAGATCATTGACGAGCTTAGGGATAGAAAAGAGCAGCTGGAAGCTGAGAAAGATGAAAAACAGGAGGAGCTTAAAGAATTGGCTGAAAAATGGTGTAAAGGTTTAAATGAAGTTGAGGAGTTTCTGACGGAGAAAGTTGAGAAGTCTGAAGCACCTCTCAGGTTCGCGACCACGGAAAACACGTTTATCGCGTACGGCTGGGTTCCTGAAAAGAGATATTCCGAGATAGAGCAGGAGCTTGAAGACCTGGCCGGCGACAAAATCCACGTCCAGAGGGAAGAAGGAGAGGATCCGCCGGTTAAACATAATAATATCAAAGCTGTACAACCCTTTGAGTCTTTAACGGATCTGGTGGCGGTTCCACGCTACAATGAACTGGATCCTTCCGCAATTTTAATGCTGACCTTCCCACTGTTCTTTGGATTCATGATAGGCGACCTGGGCTACGGATTGACTACTTTAGCGGTTTTCTACCTGGGCTACAGGTTTATTGACGGTGCAGAAAAGATCTTCAAGTCTCTAATGTATGCGTCAGTAGCGACTATAATATTTGGATTGGCGTTTGGAGACGCTTTCGGCTACATAATATTCGGCAAAGACTCGGTACTGACAGCTATAACCGGGATATCAATTTTCCAGCAGATACCGGTACTCTTCCACAGAGCCCACCACCTTGGACAGATATTCACAATATCAGCGATCATAGGAGCGGTGCACGTCAACCTTGGATTCTTACTAGGTTTTTACAACGAGTTTAACCGCCACGGCTTCAGGGAAGCGTTCCTTGAGAAAGGCAGCTGGATTGTACTGGAGATTGGAGCAGTACTAGCTGTTTTACAGGGTTTAACTGTAGGTGGACCGGTTATGCTGCTTTCAGTAATAATGCTTTACCTTGGAGAAGGAATTGAAGGTGTTGTAGAGATTCCTTCGCTGATTTCAAACATATTATCGTATCTCAGGATTTTCGGCGTCTCAGTAGCGGCTGTCGCGCTGGCAGCTGTAGTAAACAGTCTGGCGAACCCGCTTTTCAAATCAGGAACCGTTTTAGGAATCAGTCTCGGCGTCTTAGTGCTTGTAATCGGCCACGTATTCAATACTTTCATCAAAATCATGGAAGGCTTCCTTCAGGGAATCCGTCTCCACTATGTGGAGATGTTCCAGAAGTTTTACCAGGGAGGAGGCCGCAGATACAGTCCATTCGGATCTAAAACAAAATAATACTTTCGAGGTGAAAATCTACAAATGGCAGCAGAAACAGCTGGAATCGGAGCATTTCCTGCAATCGGTGCGGGAATCGCAGTAGGGCTTTCCGCCCTTGCAACCGGTTACGCACAGGCGAAGATCGGTGCTTCAGGAGTTGGAGCACTCGCAGAAGATGACAGTCTCTTCGGACTGGTACTTATCCTGACAGTTATTCCGGAGACAGCAGTCATCTTCGGACTGGTAGTTGCACTGATTGCAGCAGGCTTCATCTAAAAATTAAGGGGGCGAAAGCCCTCAAACCTCTTTATTTTATATTAAAAGGAAGATACTATGAGTCTGGAACAGGTCAAATCGGAAGTCATCGAAGAAGCGGAAAACAAGGCAGAACAGCTGGAACAGGAGGCTGAAAAGTTTAAGGAACAGAAGCTGGATGAAGCCAGTGAAAAAGCTCGGAAAATCAAGGAAGAGAAACAAGAAGAAATTGAGGAATGGAAAGAGAAGTATAGAAAGGAGCAGATCTCTAACGCAAGAATGAAGGCCAGAGAAATAAAGCTGGAGGCCAAGAAAAAGGAGATAGACTCAGTGTTTGCATCCTTCAGAAAAACTCTTTCCCAGCTGGATGAATCAGAGAGAAAAGCGTTTGTAGAAAGCTGTCTGGAAAAAGTAGAGTTCGAGCCAGGTAAAGCAGAGGCTTCAGAAGAATACATAGA
Source organism: Candidatus Nanohaloarchaea archaeon (assembly GCA_042217665.1). Taxonomy (GTDB): domain Archaea; phylum Nanohalarchaeota; class Nanosalinia; order Nanosalinales; family Nanosalinaceae; genus JBDGSH01. The sequence goes on along the minus strand of JBDGSH010000028.1, from coordinate 3,611 downwards.
GTTCTTGGAGCAACGTGAAATAGATACAGAGGTTAAAGAAGATATAGAGGGCGTTATACTAATATCAGAGACCGGTGAGCGAAGAATAGACTTCAGCTTTGACAAAATCCTTAAACATTTCAAACAGGACTACCGAAAACAGGTAGCTGAAAAACTCTTAGAAAAATGAAGATGATTCAAAAAGATTATCCGTACGTGAATGCCCGTGTCAGCGCGATGAGGGCCAAGCTTTTGGACCCTAAAGACTATAATGAACTTTTGAAGATGGGTCCGAACGAGATCGCGCGAAAACTGGAAGAAGGAGAGTACAGTCGAGAGATCAACGAGCTAGGATCGAACTATGAAGGTGTAAAGCTGGTCGAGCTAGCTCTGATCAAAAACTTCACCAATACGATGCAGAAACTGGTTGAAATTTCACCTAAGCCCCTTGACGCTCTTATAAAATCGTATCTCAGAAAGTTCGATATCTTAAGCCTAAAAAGAATAATAAGATGGAAGAAGGGTGGAGAAAAAGGAGAGCTGGAGAGCCTACTGGTCCCTGTCGGAAGCTTCGGTATTGAAGAGTTGAAAGATTTATCAGAGAAGCCGTACCAGGAAATAATTCAGTCAATAGGGTTCATAGACTCTCCTGTGAACTATCAAGAATATATCTCTTTGGAAGCAACTTTGAATGAAAATGAGATGGGGCTTGACAGAGCGTACTACGCTGAAATAACAGAAAAATGTGAAAAAGCCGATAGCCAGTGGTTTGAAAGCTTTGTTAGACAGGAAAAAGAATTTGAAGATCTGAAAATAGCTTTGAGGCTTAAAAAATACGGTTTAGGATCTGAAGAAATCCAGGAATGGCTTGTATCGGGAGATGGGTTCTCCCAGGTTGAACAGGTTTCGGAAGCGGAAGACTTTGAACAGGCCAAACAGTTAATTGAAGGCCGGTTTGAAGACCAAATCAAGGCAGGAGACACGTTGGAGGAGATCGAACACGGGTTAGAGAAAATAAGGCTGAAAAAAGCGCTTCAAGGCCTCCACATCGAACCGCTAAATAGCACATCAATACTCGGGTACATACTGGCCAAATGGATAGAAGTCAAAAACCTTAGAATGATGATAAGAGCCAAAGAAACAGGCGTACAAAACCAGGAAACCATAAAATCCAACCTGGTGACAGCCTAAGGTGGAAAAATGGATAAAGAAAGCATAGCAGTTATCGGGGACCAAGAATTCACACTGGGTTTCGAATTGATCGGGATTCAGAAATCCTACAACCCTGAAAACTACGAAGAAAAATTACAGGAGCTATTAAACAAGGAAGAAATAGCAATTCTAGTTTTAAATCAGAAAGACCTGGAAAAATTACCTAAAAAACTTCAAAAAACTGTAACAGGCTCTGTAGATCCGGTGACGGTGACGCTTTCACAGGAAGCTGAATCAGAGCAGTTACAGGAAAAAATCAAGAAAGCGATCGGCGCTGACATAACTTAAAAACAATACTAAAGGTGACAACCAAAAAATGAACTCAAAAAAAGTTTTTCAACGGTCAAAGACCGTAAAAAACACTTATCTAAAGCCAAGGAGTGATCAAAATGTCTGACGGAGAAATACACAAGGTGACAGGCCCTGTAGTGATCGCAACCGGAATGAACCCGCAGATGCATGACGTCGTAAAAGTCGGTGACGAAGGATTAATGGGGGAAGTAATCCAGATAGAAGGCGAAAAAAGCTACATACAGGTTTACGAAGACACAACCGGCGTAAAACCTGGAGAACCCGTAAAAAACACCGAAAAACCGCTATCAGTCGAACTGGGGCCGGGCTTGCTAAGCTCAATCTACGACGGCCTACAGCGGCCGCTTGAAGCACTTCAGAAACAGACAGGAGACTTCATCGCCAGAGGAGAAGACGCACCAGGAATCGACCCGGAAAAAACATACGAATTTAAACCGGAAGTCGAAGAAGGCGACACAGTAGAACCTGGAGAAGTTCTCGGAACCGTAGAAGTCGACTACGGAACCCACAAAGTAATGCTGCCGCCTGATCAATCCTCAGGAAAAATAGAAGAAATCAAGGAAGGAGAACACACTGTAAAAGAAACAGTAGCAGTTGTAGACGGGGAAAAAGTTTCAATGCGTCAGGAATGGCCGATCAGATCCGAAAGACCGGTAGAAGACGATTTAAAACCGGAGATCCCTCTTATCACCGGTCAAAGAGTCCTTGACGGACTGTTTCCGCTTGCAAAAGGAGGAACAGCGGCAGTACCGGGAGGATTCGGAACAGGCAAAACAGTTACACAGCAATCGCTGGCAAAGTTCTCCGACGCCGACATAATCGTCTACATCGGATGCGGAGAGAGAGGAAACGAGATGACAGAAGTACTGGAAGAGTTCCCTGAGCTTGAAGACCCTCAGACCGGCGACAAAATAATTAACCGTACAGTGCTGATCGCAAACACGTCAAACATGCCTGTGGCGGCGAGAGAAGCTTCTATCTACACAGGGGTGACGATCGCCGAATACTTCCGGGACATGGGGCTGGACGTTGCACTGATGGCAGACTCCACCTCACGCTGGGCGGAAGCAATGCGAGAAATCTCTGCCCGACTGGAGGAAATGCCTGGAGAACGAGGATACCCGGCCTATCTCGCATCAAGACTCGCGGAGTTCTACGAAAGAGCGGGAAGAATCGACCCATTGGCGGACGAAGACCCGGGAAGCGTCTCAATAATCGGAGCTGTATCACCGCCAGGAGGAGACTTCTCCGAACCGGTAACACAGAACACGTTGAGAGTAGTAAAGAACTTCTGGGCGCTGGACTCCGATCTAGCGGAGAAAAGACACTTCCCCGCCATCAACTGGGACGACTCATACTCGGGCTACGCCGAAAAACTTTCACAGTACTTCGAACAGGAAGTAGACCCGGAATGGACAGAGAACATCCAGAGAATGAGAGACTTACTGCAGAAAGACGGCGAACTACAGGAGACAGTCCAGCTGGTCGGAAAAGACGCGCTGCCCGACAGAGAAAGACTAACATTGGAGATAGCGGACATGGTCAAACAGTTCTACCTCCAGCAAAACGCTTTCCACGATGTAGACCAGTACTCCGGCCCGGAGAAAACCTTCAGCATCCTTGAACTCATCCTCCACTGGGGAGACAAGGCATACGAAGCGCTGGAAGAAGGCTCAACGGTCCAGGAAATCGTCTCGCTGGACTCCAAGAACAAGGTGTCGGAAATGAAGTTTACAGAAGACTACGAACAGAAGAAGCAAGAACTGGAAAACCTGATACAACAAGAATTCTCCCAGCTGGAGCAACAGAGGTGACCAGCTTGAAAATCAAAGATTTTCGGCTTCAAAACTCACGAGGTGAGTTTTAATGGTTCAACAAGAGTACCAGACGATTGAACAGGTTAAAGGACCGCTTGTATTCGTGGAGAAAACCGAGGAAATCGCGTACGGCGATATTGTGGAGATTGAGACGCCGGACGGCGAAGTCAAGAAAGGAGAAGTGCTTGAAACCTCTAAAGACGTTGTAGTTGTACAGGTCTACGAGGAAACCCAGGGAATCGGCCAGGACGCCCGTGTACGGTTCCTGGACCAGAACGTGAAGATGCCGGT
>JBDGSH010000027.1:0-7023 GCA_042217665.1 Candidatus Nanohaloarchaea archaeon | reverse complement strand
GTTCATTCTTGGGAAAGGATTTATCCTCTTGCAGGGTTAGTGTTCCCAGGTTTTGGCTTGGAGGTCCTTCCTCCTTTTTCCTCAACTTCTTCTGGATATGTAATTTATCCATTGTTTATCTTCCTCTCTATCTCCTTGAAGTCCTCCTTTTTCAGGAAAGGATTCCCATCATCAACTAGTTTCTCCTTCACTTCCCAGCATCTCTTCCGCAGTTCTTCTATCTCAGTTTCTTTATCCTCGTTTTCCTCGTTTAACTGGATTTCTGACAGGTTTTTGAAGGCCTGATAGGCTCTCCAGGAATTTTGTCTAGGATTTTTCTTTGATTTGTCAGGATCGTGTTCTGTTCTTGAGTTCAAGGTAGTTCACCTTTGAATGTTCTGTAGTCTTGCTCAAAGCAGTAGATACATAGGTCGCTGAATTCCGTTACTGTAGGGTTTTCAAAGCATTTGATACAGGTAGACGTGATGTCACTCATTGGCTGTTTAACCTCCAGTAATTCTTTCCGTCGTTTTTCTCGAAGTTTTCCACTACACCAAGTTTTTGAAGGTGCTGACAGTGGTTCTTAATTGTGGATTTAGTGGCCTTGACGGCTTTCGAAAGTTCGTGAGTTGTCTTCGGTCTCTTATCCAGCTCTGTCTGGATCTTATCTCTGATTTCATTGTCGGTTCTTCTACCAGAGTTCCTGGGTTCAAAACGACCAAGTTTTCTATCCACTATTTCCTCGACACGTTCTTCCAGCTTATCTACCATAGCCGAAACACCTCACAAACATTACTAGACAGTTTAACCCTTGAGATAACAAGGCCTCTAACCCTCCAGAAAACAGGGGAGATAACTTCTGAAAAACCCGATACGAGTGAATCGATCACGGGTTAACCACCTGTCCGGGAGCTGCTTTCTTCTTGAGATTGTACTTTCCAGCTTTTGGCTCAGAGATAAGGCCTTCTGACTCCATCCTCTCAAACACCTGGTCAAAGTCATCAGACTCCAGCTCTGTCTCATCTTCTATCTCTGAAACTTTTGCTGTAAGGCCATCTCTACCTACAGCCTCAAGTTCACTGAAGGCCTTAGAAATCTGCATCTGCGGCGCTTCATCGTATTTTTCGTACACACTTTCTTTCTCTGTTCCTTCCTCGTCCTCTCCGTCATCATCACTCTCATCTGAAAAGCTCGCTATTACGCTGTCAGGCCCGTACATTATAACAGAGCCGTCCTTTTCCAGTTTCAAGGCCGTAGCTTCCTCAACTTTATATTCTGAAAATCTCTGATATAGAGGGGTCGGGAGGGAATCATCTTTTTCCAGGCCTATATCTAAAGTGATAGGCAGGTCTTCTTCTCCAAAAGCCACTTTTTCGATTATGTTCTCCTCACCCCCTTCTATATCCATAATCTCATAATACTTTCTCGCCCACTCTCCTAACTCCTCACGGTCAATGACGGAAGCTAAAATATTGTGAAGGCTTCGCAGCGTTATTCCAGCCGTTTCACTTACATCACTATCTAAAAGGTAATGACGGTGAGGTCTGGAACTGCTGTCTTTGTAAATCAGTTCCATCTTATCCAGCTTCCTGGTATACTCTCGGGCAGTTTGACCTGCTAAACTCATCCACTTCTCCAAATCCTTGTTAGTGAAGTACTCAGCTTCCACATCTATCTCTGGATCGTTTGTCCTTGTCCTCATCTGGCTGTAAGAACGCTCTGAGTTCTCCAATCGTTCCTTTATCTCCTTATAAGCATCCATCGTGGATTCAGTACGTCCTCGAATCATGTTGTTGATGAACTTCCTGTTGATGACCACTCCACGTGCTACATCCTTCCAGGATACATAGGAATATTCCTGTCCGTGGAGCTGTTTCTTAGGCCTCTGCCTGTGATAAAGATATGCAGGCATCTCAGAAGCTATCTGCAACGTCTTCGGGTAGTCTCTCTTGATGTTATCGCTGTCTTCAGGAACCTGATTACCGAGATCCCTTGTAAACGGATTCTGAAGCCTTACTTCTTCCCGAGAAAGCATATCCAGAGCACATTCTAAGGCCTTTTCCAGTTCCTCTATCTCTTCAGGATTCCTGACATGCTCAGGAAACTCCTTTTCCGTATTCTGAAACTCCCTTACTTTCTCGTTTTGTTCTTTGCTCATTTCAGGGCTGTAAGCCATTCCACGACTCAGGTCCTGCTCGTCAATAAGGCCTTCATTGACTGTCGTGCTGATTACTGCCGGACTTCCTTCGAGTTCCAGCTTCTTGCTTTCCATGTCTCCGTTTTCTCCCATTGTAAGTCGTTTCTGGACTTCTCCTTCGCTGTTCAACTGTCGGAAGATCTGGAAAACATCTCTATCATCCTCATTCTCAGGTATCTCTCCGAAGAACACGATTTTATCATCGAAGTAGTCTTTCCCTTCGTCCTGTGCTATCCTGTAGATGCTTGACTTCGTTGCATCTGTCAGTCTCTCAACCTGGTGATCCGGGAAAAGGTCAATGACGTTCTTCGCCAGGTAACTCTTTCCCTCTCCCTGCTTCTGGATCCCGAATATCATCAACGGGTTCTCTGTATCCTTCGAGAGCAGCTGGAGGAAAAGGCCTAACTTGTTGACGTCTTCTCCAGCTATTCTATGGTCTAAAACCGTTTTTACTTTCTTCAGGATGTGTTCTTCCTCTAGAAGTTTCTCAGCTTTTTCAACTGTTTCATTGCTGTAGTTCTGTCTTGGGTCGCTTTCCTGGTCCTCTAAATCTTGGAATTTCTCTTTGCAGTAATCAGCAAAGTCTTGTCTAAGGTCTTTTTTGCTTCCATCCATGAAGTCGAATACTTCGGTTCTTTCTCCTCTGTTCCTGCATTGGATCAAGGCATCGAAGATTTGCTCCTTTAATTCCTGTCTTTCAACAGGTGTTTTATCTTTCTTGGTGTGATTCCATTCTTTTGCTAGTTCCTGAGCTTTTTCTAATCCGTTTTCTTCTGTTTTATCTTCGGGTATGTATCTTCCTGCGTTAACCATTTAGTATTCCTCCTCCACTGTTCTGAGAACTTCGTTGTAGATTTTTCTTGGAAGCATTTCCGTTGAGCCTTCGGAAGGCCTTTCCTCTGAATCTCCAATATCGTGTTTCCTGGCGATATGCCACATGGCTCGGACAGGGATTGGATCGTCTTCAGGGATGTAACCTTGCTCCTTTGCGTGTTTCCATGCCGTCCAAATCGCTTTGTCGTTGTTGTAGACTTTGCTAGGGCCGTTGTTCGAGTTGTGGTGTGAAGTTCCTGCTTCTTCACAACGGTAAAGACCTGCTTCAACTGTGAGAAACTGCAAAGCATTCAAAGTAACGAGATGTCTCCAGCAGTGGCCTATTTCCCCTTCAACAAGCCAGTTAGAACCGGTGTTAGGACTTCCGTGTAGAGGATGTGGTTCTCTTTCCTGAAGGCCTCTACCTGTTAAATCCGTTATTGTCAGGTCGTAAAGCGCTGAATGGTTTTCATTGCTGTCTACAGGTTCAGAGCTGTAGTTTTCTTCTTTCTGTCTTTCTTTTTCTCTTCTCTCTGCTTCTAAAACGTGTTCTTGGAAAACTTCCGGCAGTTCCTCAAAACTGATTGTAGCTATTTCCTTGTCGTTGTCTATGGTGTAGTACCCTCTGAATGGGTCTTCCAGTATTTCCTCTTTACTTTTTTCCGAGATTTCTTCTTCCTCTACTTTTTCCTCCAGTTCTTTCTCTGTTACTGGTACATAGCTTCCTGGTGCGACAACGTACTGGTCGCTGCTTCTGATTTCTCCTTTGTCTGTTGGAATGTTCGCTGGTAATCTGTCATCTTCAGGGTCAGCCCAGTAAATTGCATGTGTTCCTGATCTACTACGAGATCTTATCTTCAAAGTCTCCTTTAACTCGCTTTCAATACTGGGATCATCTATATCTACCAGTATCAGTTTGTCGTCTGGCCTTCCTGCTATCCCTATGTTCCCACGGTTTTCTGCTAGTCTTTGACGGGCTTCTGCTATCGTCATTCTGCTTTGTTCGGCTTTCCAGCTTATCTCTACGTCAGGTGCTTTCCCGTTTTTCTCCACGGGGAAGATGAAAGGTTTATACTGATTTGAGGCCTTTTCACTATCCATAAGCCTGTTCATGAATTCTATGAACTGGCCTGGCCGAAGGTTTCTCATTTTTTACCACCTTTATTCTCTGGATTTCTTGTATTTTGCAAAAGTTGCTCTGGGTCGGAGTAGTGATCTTTCAATCGCCTATAGACTCTTTCACCTATCCGCATCGTTTTTTCTGCATCAAGCTCCTCAATAAAATTAACATCAATATAGTCTTCATGCAGTTTTTCTCCTGTTTCATAGCCGTCTAAAAGCTCGTAAGCTTCAATCTTCGTCTTATTCTTGATTTTGAAGCCTTGGCTTGTTTCTGATTTTATCGGGGAGAATACAATGCGTATGTCTCGCATTTCTATATCCATTCCTTCTCCTGCATCTGCTCTTATGCAGCTTTGACCCCATTCGATACGTGATACGTGAGGCATCAATTTTTCACCTCTTCTTCTATGCTTTTGACGTGATTTCTGACAGCTCTCAGCAGTTCACCTGCTTCACGGTATTCTTCGTCCGTTTCTGGCCTTACGAACTTCTGTAGTTTATCTAAATTTGACTCTAAGTCGTTTACTGTTGCAATGATAAGGCCTGCATCCTGTTCTTCCCAGAAGAATTGAAGAATGGATCTGAGGTAGGCTGCTCTCGATAGGCCTAATTCTTCTGCTTCTGCGTCTAAACGGTTGAAAGAAGACTCGTGCAACTGAATCTTGCGGTTTACTAAACTTTTGTTTGATCCTTTGGGGTTATCCCCCTTGGATTTTTCAAATTCCTTGAGCAAGTTTTCCTTGTTCGCTTTGAGTTGATACACTCTCAACACCATTGTCGGGCCTGGACCGCCCGGCATTTTCATTTTCTTTGATTTTAGGGAGATTATGCTCCTGCAATACTTGGTTTAGAATTTGTCTGTAATCGGCTTTTGTCGGCATTACACATCAACCTCCAGTTCAAGTTCTTCTGCTAGGTATCCAGAATAGCTCTGGCCAGGTCTCTTCCTCTCTTTAATTTTCTTCCAGACCTCTTCCTGAACTCCTATTGTTTTGCTACTCATTGTCCCACACCACACACTTACATCTTACCTTTTTTAAATCTTGTGTGGTTGGGGACGTAGGACACAAGAATTAAAAATACTTTAGACTTAATTTGGGTTATGGGAATTAGAGGTAATGGTCTTCGAGATAAGCAAGGATACTCAAGGCTAATTTTTCTTTCTTGTATAGATAAGCCTAGAAACAAGATGGAGATAACTAGAGAATGGGGTTTATCTGAAAGTTCTAAACCATTGCATAGAAAGTCGGTAAATGACGAAATAGAACTTCTCCGAGCTGACATGGTCTTGGAAACAAAAGATTCAAAGTTACATTCTAGCTTATCTGATCCGAAGAAAGGATTTCCAGAGTATTTAGATTCCCAACTGAAGGACAACAATTTAGATTTATTGAATTCTAATATAGACCTTGTTTCTCCGTTGTCAGATCATACTGTGGTTTTTGGTAGGCTTTTAGGCCAGGAATGGTTTAGAAAATCGGTTTTAGATATTGATAATATAAAAAATTATTTTGGCTATGAAAGTTCTGAGTGGGAAAAGATTGGTGTTGACATTGTAAGACATAATTTTAATCAGATATTCATAGATATTTATCTTGAAATAATATTACTGGAGATAAAAAATAAATCTAAGGTAATAGATAGCCAATCAGCTACTAAAACTCCTTTTGCTACTGAATTAGCAGATATGATGGAGGCAGTTATTACGAGTTATCGTAGCATAGGTTCTACAAATCCTGAGGTTTTCCGTGAAGCCATTAGATCAGAAATTGTTGATCACAGATATGAAGGAGTTTACGAAGAATTCTATAATGAGATACTTGTTGAGGCTGTCCCTTTCTTAGATTTGGAGACCGATTGGGAAGAGGAAGTGAGAAGATTAAATTCTTCTACAGATCAGGAAGAAAAAGAAGTGGGTTCTCTTCACTCAAGTCAGGTTAGAGAGGCTCAGAAGTTCAATAATGAGGATATTGGAGTAGACTGGGATAGTGTAAAAACTCTCTATGAAAATAAAGTAGAAAATGGGGAAATGACTAAAGAAGAACTGTTTGATATGATAGATAATATGCCTGACCTGGCTAAAGAGGATAAAGAAGAGTTTAAGTCTAGATTAGAGGATATACAAAGAAAGGAAACCTAATCAAAATTTACTTTAAATGATAGCTGTCGAAAGAAAGGCTTTCTATCCTCATAGGCCATGACGTTGACAGGTTCATCTACGCTACTTGTTTCAAACCAGCTTTCTACCATTTCGGTCCCTCGATTATTTCGTCTAAAACCTGGTGCAATCATTACTGCTCTTAGAGAACTTGGGCCATAGACAACGTATCCAACGAAGAGGCCATCTTCGGCGTATATGAATGAGTTGTAGAGGTCTCGACCAGATTTACTTAGGGGATGAAAATCTATGTAGTCATGTACTTCGGGTTCCATTTCCATAAGTAATTCTAATTGTGTTTGTTCGAACGGTGATACTTTAAGAAGTCCATCTTCTCGAGTCTCTAACATTTCCTGTGGGGTAATAATACCGTCCTCGCCAATGAGATATCTTCTTCTACAGTTGGTACAGAACCAATAAGGCTGAAATCTGTGTCCGTTACTAAAGAAGTGGTCGTCTCTGTCTTCTCCGCAAATGCAACCTGTTTCAGGCCTAAATCCTTCTAGGGTTTCAGGGTCGGAAACCCATTTGCCAAATGTTTCGCTATAATCGGTCATTTTTTCTTCAGCTTCAGAGTTTCACTGTCTTCTACCGTGAATTCTATTTCATCTGACTGTTTTAGATCTAGTAGTTTGGCGAAATCCGATGGAATACATACGCGGGTATCTCCATTTTGTCCGACCTGGACTTTCCGAGTAACTCCCATAACACTATTATTAGTTGTAGAAGTATATGTAGAATGTGGGGATAAAAC
>JBDGSH010000026.1:0-4990 GCA_042217665.1 Candidatus Nanohaloarchaea archaeon | reverse complement strand
TCAACGATTTGCAGAGCGTGGACTTGCCGGAGCCGTTCGGACCCATAACAGCGTGGACCTCCCCTCTCTCAACCTCCAGGGAAACTCCTCTCACAATTTGCTCGTCTTCAACCGAAACCTCCAGATCTTTTACCTTCAAACTCATAACCAACCATCAGCATCAAACTTTCTTAACCGTTTAGAAGGAAGACCAGGTTATGGAAGAGAAAGCTATAAACCTGGTCTCCGGGTTCCTGGCATTTACAGGCGGATCTCTGATACTGCTAGGTCTTGTGAAACCTATCCTAGCGCCGAGAACAGAACTTATAACCGCAGGAATAGGTGCTGTAGCCCTAAGCCTGGCTTTCACCGGACTGAGAAAAAAGAAACAAGGTAACCAGAAAATATTCAACGCCTACATGGTTTGCTCGCTAGCCACACTGACAGCAGCAATCATGAGACAGGTTCCCTCCAACATTTTCACTGACACGCTTCTCTTCACCTCTATCGGGTTTTGGGCCGGCTCCTTATTCTACATTTACTATAACAGCGTGCTACCGAAGCTTAAAGAACAACTCTAATCGTCCAAGGCGTCCTGAACCACGTTAAGCCCCAGCATAGCGCACTTCACACGCATCGGAGAAACCTCTATCCCCAGCTTTTCCAGCATCCAGTCCCTGTCAAGGCCTTCCAGCTCCTCCAAGCTCATGCCCTGAACCTCTTCAGTCAGAATCGAAGCCGCCGCGGTACAGATCGCACAGCCATCCGTCTCATGCCTCATCTCCTCGATCTCTCCATCCTCAACATTGAAACCGACTACAATGTGATCGCCGCAGCTAGGGTTCTCGCCCTCGGCCTCAAAATCAGGATGCTCCAGGCTTCCAGCGTTCCTAGGATGCTTATACAGATCCAGTATCTCGTCCCTATACATCGACAGGATCCTCCACATCTATCTCCTGAACCTTTTTGAACGCCTGATCATGAGTTACCAGTGTCTGAATTCCTTCCTGTTTCATCGAAGCAATTATCGTCGCATCTCTTCCACCGATACCTGTCTGATGATGCATTGAGAGCTTTTCAACAGCTTCTCGAGTCAGAGAGTAATCCAGATCAGTTACTTTGAAAGGATACTGCAGCATTTCATCAAGCTTCTGCTCTCCTTTTTTCCCGCCAAGATTTTTAACCAGAAAATGAGCCACCTCCATCAATACAACAGTATTAACATGCAGATCTTCCTCCGAGTCTATAAGCTGCTCCATCCTGTCAACGACCGCTTCATGCTCTTCCGCAGAGCTATCAAAAAAATAACACAGTATATTGCTGTCGATGAAAACCATTATTTACTCCCTCCATATCCGTTTAACATCCATAGGATCGATTTCAGATTCTTCAACTATGCCTTCCAACTGTTTCAACGATTCTCCGGATTTCTCAGGTCTAAGAACTATTTCCCCGTTTCTCTCCTCCACCCTAAGCTTCTCACCGCCTCTAATACCAAGTTTTTCCCTTAACTCCTTTGGAATGCTGATACGGCCTCGACCCTCAACAGTTACAGAACCCATTATGAACCACATGGGAAATTTAATCCCAACACATTTATTGGTTTCGATCAGGTATCAAAGACGCTCTTAACCTCTTTCACAGCTTCAACCAGTTTTTCAATATCCTCATCAGTATTGTAGAGATAAGGCGAGGCCCTAACCGTTCCAGACACGCCAAGCTGCTCCATCAACGGCTGAGCGCAGTGATGGCCGGCGCGGACAGCTACATCGTTGCCTCCCAGAATCTCAGCCACGTCATGAGGATGAGCAAACTCTGTAGTAAAAGATACAAGATAACTGTCCCGATCAACAGGCGAAACAAGTTTAACACCTTCAATCTCCGCCAGCCGCCGCTTTATCTTCTCAGATATATTTTTATCATGTTCTTCAACGTTCTCCATGCCTACAGACTCCAGATAGTTTACTGCTTCCGCCAAACCCACAGCTCCAGCAACGTTAGGCGTTCCTGCCTCAAACTTTTGTGGAACTTCCTCCCACTCGGTTTCTTCTCTCTTAGCTGTTCGCACCATTCCTCCTCCAAGCTGGTAAGGCTCCAGCTCTTTCAAAAGCTGTTTCTTTCCGTATAAAACACCTGTTCCTGCGGGTCCCAGCATTTTATGACCTGAGAAGCTTAGAAAGTCAACTTCCAGATCTTTAACATCGATTCTTCTACGTGGAACCGATTGAGCGCCGTCGACATGAATCAAAGCGTCGTTTTCACGCGCAAGATCGACAAAAGCTTCTATATCTGTCTCCGCGCCGTAGACGTTTGAGATCACAGGTACGGAAATTAAAGACGTTCCTCCGTCAACCAGCTTTTTGGCGTGTTCAACGCTGGGTTTACCGTTCTCTGTTTCTATAAACTCTATTTCAAGGTTTTCCCTCTCCGCTTTCCTTCTCCACGGCAGCTGCTCGGAGTGATGACTCATTTCAGGAACCAGAATCTTTCCTTCGATACTTAAAGAGTCGGCGAGAAGGTTTACTGACTCCGTGGTGTTCTTGGTAAATACTACTTCATTTTTATCCGCTCCTATAAAATCTGCGACGGTTTTCCTGGCGGAACCGTATTCCTGTGTGGCTTCGTTAGCTAGATCGTAGATTCCTCTTCCTACGTTGGCGTTTCTCTCCGAATAAAAATTTTTGACAGCTTCAAGCACCGTTTCCGGCTTCTGCGTGGTTGCAGCGTTGTCAAGATACGTTAGCTCCGGTCTCTCTTGAAATATAGGGAAGTCCTTCCTCAGTTTTTCAGGGTTAAAGGTCATGGTTGAATCTGTAAGGCTTAAGCTCTAAACGGTAACGATTAACCCTGGTTTTCGACGAACTCTGCAGCCTCCTCTACAAAGCCTTCGAAACGCTCCGCGTAGCTCTCGTCCTCCAGCTCCCCGCTCTCGTCAAACACACTGTTTACGTTGGAGACAGGGAGATCAGGGCCTATTACTCCTCCAAGGCCGTGGGTTATATCATGTAAGTGGCCTAAAGCTCTTACTCCGCCAAAACCGCCGGCTGAAACAGTTACATAGCTGAAAGGCTTTTTATCGTACTCCGGGTAAAGATAGTCCAGCGCATTTTTCAAAACACCCGGAACAGAGTGATTATACTCCGGCGAGACAATTACAACCGCGTCAGCCTCTTTAACATAGCTGCTTAACTGTTTTACGTCTTCCGGCACAGGTTCTTCGCCGTCTCTATACGTCCTGTTGCCCAGAGCAGGAATATTCTTCTGTTTGAGATCGTAGAAAAATGTTTCATGGTCTTGAGCCTTAAACTCTCTGTCTACATGGTTCGCGACGTCTATCGTGTTTCTTCCTTCTCTTGCTGTACCGACTATGATTAAGAACTTCATGGTAGACGTTAAGAGGCTGAAGCTTAAATCACTCATTTAGAAAATATCGGGAAACCGTTTCCTGAAAAAATCCGAGATCCCGCCGCCCCAGCCTTCAACATCCTCCGCTACATCACCTTTCGCCCTGTCATCATCTGTAACCGTCTGCCTCCATGTACCTCTCTGGAACCAGATAAATGCAGCTGCAGCTCCAACAATGTTTGAAACCATGAAAGCAATCCAGATACCTATGGTTCCAAGCGAATCAGCGGTAAACGCAGCGATAGGCAGACGCACAACGCCTAAAGTACCTACAGAGATTATAGCCGCAGTAACTGTTTTACCAGCACCTCTAAACGCTCCAGTGTAAGACCTTAAGACGCCTATAAACCCGAACGTGAATGAAACATATCTGAGGAACTCTGCCGCGACCGAAGCTACGTCACCGCTTTTTGTAAAGATGGAGGCGATCGGTTCAGCGAAGATGAAGGTGAAAAGCCCTAGAACAGTTAACACTGCGAAGGTATACTTTGCTCCTGTCCTTGCTGTCTTTCCTGCTCTGTCTTCTTCTCCAGCCCCCAGGTTCTGTCCTGTCATGCTTTCAACACCTTTACCTACCGCCATAGCAGGCAGGAAGACCAGTGAAAAAATTCTTACAGCAATCCCATAGCCTGATACAACAGTCTGTGTAAATGTTAATCCTACTACCGCGACTAAAAGGTTTACAGAAACTGAACGGCCTGTTCCCTCTATAGAAGCCGGCACACCTATCTTTAACATCTTCTTGAAGAAGTTAAAGTCCGGAACCATTTTTGAAAAGCTAATTTCCACTCCTTTCCTGCCTGAAAACAGTATGGCGATCCCTAACATCATGGCGAGGCCTCTGCTAAAGACCGTGGCGATTGCCGCTCCCTCAACCCCCATTGCGGGGAAGATGCTCCAGCCAAAGATCAGAAACGGGTCAAGGAAAATGTTTAAGGCTACAGAGCCCAACATCAGCAGCATAGGCGTTACTGTGTCGCCAAATCCTCTCATCAGCG
The DNA here is from genome assembly GCA_042217665.1 of Candidatus Nanohaloarchaea archaeon. Taxonomy (GTDB): domain Archaea; phylum Nanohalarchaeota; class Nanosalinia; order Nanosalinales; family Nanosalinaceae; genus JBDGSH01. Next base: position 608 of record JBDGSH010000026.1, on the reverse strand, counting down.
ACATGAAAACCATGAAGCCGAACATGAAGAGCAAACCTGCCGAAACTATCTGAAGATACCCGGTTGCTCCCGCCGCGGCTTGAGGCGAAGCACCCATCAGATTGACGAGCTTTCCTACAATACTATAGCCTAATACTCCTAAAATTATCGAGGCAAAGACTGAGAACGTAACCGTCTGTGAAGCCGCGAAATCAACTTTTTCTCTGTCTCCTTTGCCTTCGTTCTGCGCTACCAGCACGCTTCCGGCGACAGAGATCCCCATACCAAGAGAGATCAGGAAGAAGACAAGAGGAAACGCATAGGTAATAGATGCCAGTGCAGCATCGCTCAAACGACCAAGCCAGAACGTGTCAGCGATATTGTAGGCTGTCTGAAGCATATTCATTATTATAACCGGCAGCGAAAGGTAGAAAAGATTCTCTCCTACAGCTCCGCCGGTCAGATCAAGCTCGTCCTTGGTTTTGAACAGCGACTTCAGTTTTTGAAAAGCCATACAATCAATCCTCTGAGAAGAAGGCTTAAAAAACGGTGAACCTGGCCTCTACCCGTTCAGCTTCCTCTCCACTTCCTCTCTGACCGCTTCCTTCATGTTCTCTAACTCAATCTCC
>JBDGSH010000025.1:0-4896 GCA_042217665.1 Candidatus Nanohaloarchaea archaeon | reverse complement strand
GTAGAGCAGTGGTGACGGCCTCCCAGTCATCACCCATGCCATAATCCAAGTTCATAGATCTGCAGAAAACTGCGTACCCGAACGGCCTATAAACCAGAGCCCTGTGCGAAAACTTTCACGCAAGGACTAGCTATCAATCATCAAACTAGGTCTGGAGCTCATTCCTTTCCCAATCCCTAACCTCATCAACTTTATCTTCAGGAAGCCTCAGATCCTCTTTTGCAACTCCTGCCTTAAAGTGGAAATCTTCCGAATCAATAGTTCCCTCCCTCAGTTCCTTCAAAAACTCCAGCAACCTATAGAACTCTAAGTCTAACTCTTCACAGTTCCCGCATACATCAGGGTCATCAGAGATCACCAAAGAGTCTTTTTTCGCATCAGCTAAAGTTAAAACCTGAATATCTGTCTTAGAGGGTCTAGATCCAAGATTGCGGGAAAATTCAGGATTAGGATCCTGGATAGAAACTTGTGAACTATTAATCAAAAGATCTTTATCCTCAATTTCACATTCTCCTAGAACTCTCTTGGAAATCAGGATTGTGCTCTCCTCATAGTGCTCAAGCAATATATCAATTTGATCTGCCTTATCGAGCCATATCAACAGATTGGCATCAGGGACAATAAATTCAGCCACTAATTAACCCTCTTTTAGAACAATCTCATAATCCTTGGCCTCTTCCAAAAATTCTCTGTGGCTCACACCCGCAATTTCAGCAGCTCTTGAGACAGAAATATCGCGTTGAGGATCCTTATAGATTACAAACGCTCTTTCTAGCCTAAGTCTATCTTGGAACTCGCCAATTTCTAAATCGCTTTCTTCGTATTGATCTGAAAGCATCCTCTGAGAAATCTCATTCTCCAATCCTAGACCTTTCAACCTTTTACTAGATTCCAGAAGTTCCCAGCAGATATCTTCTAACTCAAATTCTTCTTCCTCAAACTTAAGCAAGGCGTAACTAAGGTTGAAATAAATATTTCCGCTTTGAAGTATCTGAGCTCCATCCTCCTCAGAAATACCTTCTTTAAATCCCTGAAGAGATATCACTAACTCTTCGAAAAGCTTATCACTTACTAAATCCTTCAAATCTACTTCCTGAGGAAGCTCAAATCTTGCCTGTCTTAATACAGCCTGCATAAGAAAGTCTAAATCTTCCAGAAACTCCTGATACTTCCCTAAGAACTCCCACTCTGGAACTCTGGAAATATCCTCCTTGAGCTCCTGTATTTTTTCACTGTTAGATTCATTCAGCTCTTCCGAGTAGATGAACATCGCCTGATCATAACGATCCTCTTTATCTAAAGAGTCCATCCGCTCCTTAAACTCCGAAATAGCTTCATCGTTCTCTAGCTCAATAACCTTACTGAAAATATTTCCAACATCATGATAAGGATTATTCTCAAATCCAGGAGCTTGATCAACCTGATCCATTTTAACCTCTATGTAGAAATATCCGCTACTGACTTTTATTTATTTACGTGAGATAAACAAGCTAAGAATATAATTACCTCATAGTATTCCAGTTAAAATTCTAACATTAAAGACGAAAAAGCAATACTGTTTACCGATGAGAGCACCAAACCGGGTTAACTAAAAGAAATTTTGTCCCATATTCATGTCTATGGATTACGGAGAAACTGTCCAGGAGTTCGAAGAATTCTTCACAGAGGAGTATCATCAAGAGGTCTCAAAAGCAGTGGAGAATCAAAGAAACGTAGTAGTAGAGTTTCAGAAGTTGGACATGTTCAGTCCTGAGGTTACAGACCACCTAAGAGAAAACCCCGAAAAAGCGATAGAAGCTGCAGAGGAAGGCCTCCAAGCCCATGAAAAAATAAACTCGGGAGAAATGACTGTAAAATTCAGAAACTTCCCAGAACACGATTTTGTTCTAATAGACAACTTAGATGTAAGCCATATAGGAAAATTAATTCCTATAAAAGGAGAAATCGTGAAAGCCAAGAAAAATAGTCCAGAAATTGTTTCAGGAGTCTTCGAATGCGTACAATGCGGAGATCTCTACGAGAAAGAGCAGGCGCCGGGAGAGGACCTGAAGGCACCCTACAAATGCGATTGCGGTTCCAAGAAATTTGAGGTTCAAGAGAAAATAATGCAGGACACACAGAAGATCTGGCTCAAAAACGATGAATGGAAGCTACCTGTAAAGATAACAGGAGATCAAGTCATAAAGAAGATAAAGAATCTTCCTGGTACGCAAGCCTCTGCCATTGGGGTCCTAAGAGAAGTGGAGGAAGGAGACGATGCCCCATTTAAGTTGGAGGTCAATAACTTCAGAACAGAGACGAGTTAAATCTTCTGTACCTGATCCTCTTTGGGTTCAAATAGTTCTCCTTCTCTCTTTAACTTTTCAATGATTTCCTCAGTCTTTTCAGGATCTATATCCTGATCTTCTGCAGCTATCTCCTTTACTTCCTCTATCGGCACCGAATCATTCCTTCCATCCGTTTCTTCTCCAATTATTGCCTTAATGTGCTGTAACCTATTTCTCGTTTCTGAGGATACTCCAGATTCAATTTCCTCTACATCACTTTCTCTGTTTTCCTCATCTAACTGATCTCGCTTCTCTTCTATTTCCCTAAAGGCTTTGACAATCCGGCCAAATTTGTCGTTCACCTCGTAGAACAATTCTCCTCTTCCTTCTTTCTTATTCCTGAACTCAAAAACTAAGTCGTTTTCCTTCTCATAAGCCGTGAGTAGGATAGGACCAAGTTCTTTTTCTACAGTAGGATATTCCCCTTCTACTATGAACCCCTTTGATCCACATTCACATTTCTCTGGCTCCCTTATGCCTTTGACTGCGTATAGATCTCCACATCTCTTACATTTCCAAAGAATTTCGGAGGCATCAGCTTCATCCTCAAGCTCCTTGAATTTCTCAGGGAAGTCTCCTAATTGTTCAGGATTCAGGTTATCTGGATCGTAAACATCGAAAGTGAAGTCAACTTGCTTCTTTATCCCCTGCCTGGAAACCATTAACGCAAAAGTTTCTCTATTCCTTAGGGATGTAGCGGTACCTATTTGCATATCGCCTACCGTCTTAGAGTAGCTTGCGGAATCCTCAGACATGATATCCAATTATCAGTGAATGGTATAAGAATTGGACCTCGCCACACTTACCATAGGTAAGCTCCGCATTAAGGGGTGTTAAAATTTAATACCTTTTTACGCGGAAGTTACCAAAGGTTAGCTCCGCGTTAATGTTTTTTACCACCTTGCTGAGACTGCGACTGTAAGGACAAGTTACCGGAGTTGCTCTCTACCTTAAGTTCGGAATTTTAGCTGCTTAACGCCTGTACCTTGTATATATCTAAAGTATAACAGTGTTATATTTTGTTTTTACTCCGCGTTAAATTTTAACACCTATTTAACGCGGGGACCTCAGAAAAGGAAGCTGAATCTAGCAGGTGGTAAAAAACATTAACGCGGAGCTTACCAAAAGTTACCTCCGCATTAAGAGGTGTTAAAATTTTAATGCGGTGGAAGTACCTTCATCGTGGGTCCTGACCACATTCAGGACAGCTCCAATCCAGTTTTTCACGCCAAACTTTCCTTACATTTCCGACAGGTTTCGGATCCGGATGGCTATCAGTATTATCACAGATGAGATATTCATTGTCCCTTTCTTCCTTCAATATCTTCTTAGGGCTGAACTTAGTAGACTCAGAATCTTTGTGTCTTAGCCTATCCGGCTGGTTTTTGTTGGTAAAGGCCTTCCCACGAGGAGAATATACTTCTAGTTCATCGAATACTGATGCCATCTGTTCCATTTTATCGTGGGCTGTGGGCCTGCTGCAGTCTATTTCTCCTTCGATTTCTCTCGTGGTGAGTCCTTCTTCTCCGTTCTTAATCACTTTTTTCCTCAGCTCTTGGGCTTGAGGCGTTGGTTCACCTTCTCCATCAGTGACCTTGAACTTTGATACGCCGCTTAGATCTATCCCTGATTGTTGATCTTTCCTTACCTCATCAATCTTTTCTTCCAACGCAGATATTTTTTCCGACTGTTGATTAATCTCGTCCTGGAGCTCAGTCAATTTCTCTATCAAAAGCTGGAGATCACTACCTGTGATTCCAATTTGTTTTAACTCCTGTTCTACTTCTTCCATGATACTACGCCTCCGCAGTGGTAGCAGACGTAGAAGAACCAGCCTTCAGGCCTGAAGCCTATAGGTTCTGGACAGTGGCATTCTCGGATTTTGAAGGTTCTCACGTTATCTGCCTCTTCAAGGCTTTCTCCTGTTTTGCTTCTTCTCTGGTTAGTAGTCTGGCAGGGTTGTTGCCACTAGTTTTTCTGGAGGTTCTGTTGTCGAGGACTACTTCTTCTGTAGCTGCGTGAAGGTCTTTCATGTACTCGAGGTAGCGTTTCGAGTAGGTCCAGATGTTTTTCTCGGCCTTCATCCAGTGCTCTACTTCGGGCGTTGTCATTTCTCCCCGTTCTTTCACTTTCTCCAGTAGGTCTTGACCAAGGCTAGTGATGACTTTCTTTCCGTTTCTCTGAGTTACGGCCTCTGAGACCTGTTTACCGGTGTTTTTCTTGGTTTGTTCGATTTCCTTGTACATTTTCTCCATCTTCTCTCTAAGATCCTGTATTTCCTCTAGGATTTGTTCTTCGTTCATGCTTCTGCCCTCCATTCATCGACTACATTCCGGTTTTTCGTCCGGTCATGCTTTCTCTCCGTCATGTCTTTCTCGTTGACGTGTGCTCTGCTTCTGTGGATTAGTTCCTTGGTTTCTGCGTCAAGGCCTTCTGTGTCGTTTTCGAATTCTTTTCCGCAGTAGAGGCAGGTTCCCGGTCTTCTCTCGTAGAACTGTTCGATATCTTTCACTTTGGCATCACCTGGACGTATCCTGTGAAGTATCCGGCGATGGAGAGAAGGCCTATC
>JBDGSH010000024.1:0-4379 GCA_042217665.1 Candidatus Nanohaloarchaea archaeon | reverse complement strand
AACAACTTTTTCGAAGCCGTCTCCTTCATCCGAGATATAACCGATTATTCCGCACATTGCTACATCCGTGAATAAACAGCCTTTATTTATAAACCAGCTCTAAAAACCCAGTTTTTAGCGGCTATCAGCTTGTTCAGGTTAAACCGGGCAGAAAACAGGTTAAGCGGTAAAAGACTTTTAAGACTGGTAAAAAATGTTTTTGTATGGCTTACCTGGTCGACGGGAAGAAGGCTTATGAATCAGAGGAGCTGGACTCTGAGTCAATCAAAGCTTTGCAGGACGAAACCCGGCTTGAAATAATGAAGATTCTTGGCAGGAAAAATTCTTACCCTGCGGATGTAGCCAAAAAACTGAATATTTCCAGTCAAAAAGCCTACTACCACTTTAACGTACTAGAACAGCAAGGATTAATAGAGGAAAGCCATGAAGAAAGAAGATCAGGAGGCGTAGCTACATTCTACAAGCCTAAAACCGAGGCAGTATCGTTAAAAATAGGGGGATCAGAACTAGAGATTTCATCATTAGAGGACAAGGAAATTAAAGACATACTAGATCCTGTGATCAGCCATGGAGAGCTTGAAGGAAGTATAGTAGTCGGTTCACCGAGGGAGCACGGGCCTGACCAGGTTAGAGCACTGGACGGCCACCTATCAGCTGAGATAGCGTTGAAAATAGGCAGCTACGCTGATACTGAACACGTAATCAAGCTTGATACACAGATACAAAACACTCAAAGCTTTAACCAGAACATGATAATTCTGGGCGGCATCTTGACAAACACAGTAACCAAAAAGTTTAACGAAGAATTCCTGGCGAGCTTCGAAGGCGAAAACTTCCCGTATAGAAAGATCAAAACACCTGAAAACAGTTACGCAGACTCCAAGATAGGTGTAGTACAGAAAACACCTAACCCGTTAGATAACGATAAATTCCTGATTCTGGTGGCCGGAGTCAGAAACTCAGGTACCCAAGCCTCCGTAGAAGCCTTTAAAGACCTGGAACAAATTATCGAAAGTGAGAAACCTGAAAAATTCTACATCATCGTAGAGGGAAAAGACATGGACGGCGACGGAAAAATCGACAGCTACGAGGTGCTAGAAAAACATGAATGACTGGAAAGTATTCCAAGCCGACGTACTCGACGTCCTACGACAGTACCAAGGCTTCTTCAACTTCTTCGAACGAGTAGGAAGCCTCAGCGATAACTCAAGACCCGACTGCTTCGCAAGAATCGACCGAAAAAACAAAAAACAGGTCTGGATCATCGACGCCAAAAACAAAGAAGAAATAGAACAGGAAGACCTGGAAAGAATGCGCAAATACGTTGAAATGGCTAAAAACAATCCAATCGACGTAGGACTGGATATCGAAGAACTCAAAGACTACAGCTTCCGAGGAATCTTCGTTTTAAGAGCTGGAAACGCCGAAGTAGAAGAGTTTGAATCCATAGGGTTCAAATCCTTTCACCAGTTCCTCCAGAGAGAATTAATCTACAGCAACACCGACAAGCTGGTAAGAGACATCTCCAAAATGGCGGAAAGAAAACAGCTTTCACAGAGCCAGGCCCGTCTACTTTTCCGATCGCTTAAACCGTTCGAAAAAAGAATAAATAAAGCCACAGAGGCTCTGGAGAGCATAGAAGAAAACTTTGCCAGCGTGAAAATGGAAAAACCTCCTTTCGAAAGTTTTAACTCAGAAATAGCTGTAGACGCAGTACTAAAACATGAAAAACGGGATAAAACCTTTATCTTCGATATACCTTACTCCAGAGAGGCCTTAAAACAGATAGAAGGTAAATCCGAACATATTAAAGAGCAGCTTGATGAAGCCGGCTCCAAAGTATTCTTCGCAGCCATAAACACTCTAAAACCATACGAGTCCAGGTATACGATCCAGCCCGACCAGATAGAAGAAGAGTTCAAACAGGAGGTAGGAATCCTCTCGCTCGAGGAAGTAGCCGAAATCTTCAAACCCAAAGTCCAGACCTCCACAAGCTACAAGAAAAACACTGTTCTAGTCACAGACGACCACTCGCTTAACTACCACGCCAAGATAGCCTCAAAGGACGATATAAACTTTAAAGTAGAAGTTTCCATGCCTCCACACGCAGCCAAAGAAGTAAAAAACGCTTTCAAAAACTCAAGAACAGAAATAGGCCGATTCAAATCAAACAAACTTGAACTAGAGTTTCAGGTAACAGAAGACCTCGGAATCAGCCATGAGACAGAAGAATCAGTTCAATCATTCCGCCAAAGAATCAATAGGCTGCTTCACAGCGAGATAAACCCTGTACTCAGCCAAAAAGTCAAGCAGAGCGTTCAAAGATGAAAAAGCAAGAGTTCAAGGAACGCAAAGAACTGGAATCAGTGACCCGGAAAATAGACAGAGAAGTTGATTCAGCCATTGTAGAAGGCTTCTCCGACAAATTTTTCCTCAAAAAACTGGGCTTCACAGGAAATATCTATCTATCGGCGGAGCGCACTATTGAAGACCTAGCTGAAGACGTTGAACGGGGCAGCGACCGAACAGTAATACTTACAGACTTTGACACTCATGGAAAACAGCAGAACAAGAAAATAATACAGGAGCTTCAGGGCAGAGTAGACGTACTAAATTCTGCTAGAAAAAAGTTTGGAAAACAACTAACTTCAAACGACAGACACGAAATAGAGGACGTTCGACCGCTTTTCAATGACAAAGATCAGAAATTTGTGGATGCAGCTCTAGACAGGCTCTACACTTTCTAAAAATTAAAACTGGTCCAGACTGGACTGATTATTTTTTAATGCTCGGGCGTTAAAACCTTTTTCACGCTTCAGATACGAGGCAAACGCTTCATCAAAGCCATGGTACGTGTAAACCTTGTCAGGATCAACCTTTTCTACTAAACGAACTAGATCATCGAATCCACAGTGGTCGGAGTACGGAAAGGTATTATCGTAGCCGCCACGGTACTTAAACGAGTCCTGAACCGCCCAGCCAGAGAAACCGGCTTTGACACCGCCAACTTTTTCAACCAGGTTATCAATGTAATCGGCTCTCGCTGAGCTCGGAGGCCCGATAAAGACGCCGTTGCTTTCTAAAACCTCTTTATTTTCGCTGTAAAGCTTAGCTTCAAAGCTTAGATCAGAATGGTTTTCAATAACGTCGTTCATCTTTTTAACCGCTCCATGAGCAACGATCTCTCTGTCAACCGCCTCTTGAACCAGGTACTGGATCTTTTGAGCCTTTCCCAGTGAGTAACCGAACAGGAAGACAGGCAAATCAGTGTCCTGAATCCAATCCATGAAATCTTCCTCAACAGATCCCTGCGACGGAAGACGGTAGCTGGGAACCCCATAAGTCGATTCAACAATTAAAACCTCGGCATCAACAGGTTCAAAACCTTCAAGATACGCTCGATCCCTCAAAGCCACATCCCCAGTGTAAAGAACCCTGTCATCGATCAAGAAAGACCTGGAACCGATTATATGACCGGAATCCAGCATCTCCACTTTTTCATGACTGTCTGAAAACTCTATATCAATTTCAAACCTCTCTGAAGTTATTTTACCGGTTAAATTGGAGCATAAAACATTTCCCGCTTTCTTCTTTAATGCGTGGTCGGAGTGGCCGTGAGAAACAATGTTGACGTCGCCGGAGCCTCTAGAACCGTCAAGACAGTACTTTCTTTCTGTTTGGATCTCGATTCCATCGTTTTTTCTAACCTTCAGCCCCTTGCTTCCGCCCATATTTTATTTAAACAGGTTGAAAACACTTTATTATTAAGTGAGACAAAATGGCAGATTTTGGAATCGATATTGACGACGAAGAACTGGTCGCACTGGCCAAACCGTTGTTCTACGCACTCACAGCGTTCGCCGGCTTCACAATGCTGGTATCACCTAGTTACGCCGGAGCAGTGCTTGGAGCCGCAGTAATCGCAGCAATAAGCTTTGTGTCCGCAGGACTGGCAGAATCCATGGAAGGAATCTCCAAAAACATTGCAGACACCATCGCCATGATCGCACTGCTAGGATCGCTTCTATCCGGATCCTACATCGCATTAACGCTTTCAACAACGGTCTAAAATTTTCTTTCTCTTCCACTCTTTTTTCCTAAAGAAAAAATTGGGGCGGACAGGACTTGAACCTGCAACCTTCCGCTCTCTCCACAAACTCAAACAGAGAGTTTGATCATCTGAAACCGGTTCACAGTGAACCGGCTTACACGAGGCTTTAATCATCGAACCTCTCGGCTCTCATCCCTCCAAAGTCGGTTGCCACGCAAACCGTCTATTGCGTCTGCGTAGCGTAACACGCACTGGAGGCGGACGCTCTCCCAAATTGAGCTACCACCCCTACAGATACAAAAGAAACACCTCAGCTTTAAAACATGTT
>JBDGSH010000023.1:0-3318 GCA_042217665.1 Candidatus Nanohaloarchaea archaeon | reverse complement strand
GAAGGGACATAGACAAAGAGATAATGCAGATGTATGGTCTAGAAGAGGAAAAAGAACAAGAAGAGAAACAGTGCCCTCGATGCTATAAGAAGTATAAGGGTGAAGACAACTTCTGCCCAAGATGCGGAGCTCCTTTGGATCAGAAGAGTGCGATAGACCAAATGGAAGTTAAGAAATCTGGAGAAAATATGATAGGGAGAAAATTAGATGGCATGAATGACGAACAAATTTTGGAGAGATTAGAGAAGTTGGAGAAGAAACTGGATTAAGGTGCGATCCAAAATCTGCCTCCTACCGGGCTAGCAAGCTTTTCAGGAGGTCTTACCTCCCAGAAGCCATATTCATCTTTTTGATATTTCATTTCTTCAAGATCACTCTTGTTTTTCTTAACATATTCATCGAAGTCTATTGGCTTAGTAACCTTCTGAAACTCAGAATCCTTTTTTCCACTTACAAAGTCCTTTCTCTCTTTTCTGTTTAGAACCTGAATTATAGAATCCTCCTCTAAATCATCCTCACTCTGTGCTACATACCATGCAAGCATCTCAATTAATTCTTCTTTTTTATCCTCTATCAACTCTTCACTTGGTTCTTCCCAGTTCTTCTCTTTTCTAATATACGAAACTTCTGCTTCTTTCAGCTTTCTGCCAATATTATTTTCTATTTCTTCTTTAGTAGGATCTCGCCGCCTCAAACTCCGATAATCATCTATAACTTCTTGAATATCTTTCAGTTTGGCAAATAACGGAGTAATTGCATTATATATCTTCTTTCCCTCATCAGTGAGGTAATACCAACTATGACTTCCCTTATCTTTTGTTTCAAACCTAATTATACCAGAATTTCTTTCACTAAAACTATCATTTAGCCATACCTCTGCTGCCTTCTGGCTCCGGTTGGGTATTTTTTCCGCTATTTTCGACTGGTAATTCTCCTCCTGTTTCTCTAAATCACCAATAGCCCTTATGACTCTTAGTATTTCGGCAGATTCATCTGGCATTGAATCTATCAATAAATTCCCTCTTCCCTTCATATGTTAGGAATTTTTCACATCAACTTTTCTAATTGATTCTCTTTGGCCCTAGTTCTCTTCATTTTGATATCATTATATTGCCTAAGAGTATGTAAGAAATCCCTTACTAGAGTTAATAGGGAACTTATTTCTTCGACCTCCTATGCAAGAAAGCATACAATCTGATTTGGAGACTATTGTAACCGCAGATCAAAAAGTTGTAGAATCTCTCAATGACGGCGTAATCAAGGAGGAGGTCAAGAATATCAGAGTGCTCTGGAAGAAAGCTAGGAAGGGAAGAGAGGACACCACGGAGGTGTCCTGTTAATGAGTTACGGACGACCTCTGAAAAACCCGGGTTCTAGAGGAGAAACACCTGACGGCCGTACCAGTTGGCAGGACGCCCAGAACCAGGTAAAAGGCAACCTCAAGTGGGCCATGAACTTCCTCAGTGCTGAAGAAGTAATAGCCAAGCTAGCGAACATTCATACTCAAGACTACCTTCCGAGCTCCAACAAACCCAAGAAACGAGTCAAGTATCTGAGAGGCCTCAAGCAGTTCCATCTAAATGTTGTCGAGAGGTTGGAGACAGAGATAGAGAGGACTGAAGCTGTTATAGAAAACTCAGATGATTGGGAGGGTTTTCCTTCTCAAGAAGGTGAGCGCCAGTGACTGCCTTTTCTGTTAATAATCAAGAGGGAGACTCGGACGAAGTAACACTTGAGGATGTACACAGCGCGTTTGACAAGTGGATGGAGATAGAAGATATGAACAGAATTGACATCATGTTAGCAACCCACTTGAGCAACCTGAACCCGAAGCAACCACCAATCTGGATTATTCTGATCGGACCATCTGGAGATGGAAAGACTGAGCAACTCAAAGCACTGAGAGACCCTCTAGAGGATAAAAATCCAGAAGAAGCAGATACAAAGAAAATCAGCGAGATTACCAAGAACACTTTGGTTTCCGGGATGGACGAGGAAGGAGTGGATCTAGCCCCAACTCTTGATGGAAAGACTATCCTGATTTACGACTTTGCTACACTACTGAATAAACCTGCTGAGGCGAAGAAAAAGATCATGAGCCAGTTCAGGGAACTGTATGATGGAGAAATAGGGAAGCAAGCCGGTAGTGGGAAGGACGTGCATTATACCCTAGATCATCCTCCAAGTCTGATCGCATGCAGTACTCCAGATTTCGACAATCAGATAATCCAGGTACAGCAGGTAGGAACTCGGGAGCTGATGTACCGGCTACCAACGAAAAACCCTGGTGAGATGGATGCTGTCCTTGATGCGGTTCTTGACAACCATGCAAGGAAATCTGAAATGAGAGACGAGCTCCAAAGAACTGTGAGAGACTTCATAGAAACCCGAGCGGTAGATGCTGAAATGAAGGTACCTGAGTGGGTCGAAGAACAACTGAAGGCACTGGCAAAGAAGCTTTCTATCCTGAGGGCTGAAGGTCGATTCGAGCATGGATCGAGCGAACTCATGAACGATGTAACGCCCGAGGTTCCATCTCGAACGGTAAGCCAGCTCAAAGCCATTTTTATCAGCCTGAAGAGTCTAGAACCAGACTACAGTTCGGAAAAAGCTCTGGAAATCATCAACCATATTGTGGAGAGTAGCGGAAAACCACGGAGGTCACAAGTTCTGAATTGTATCGCCGAATCAGGCGGTGCTCCGGTAGCTGAAATAGCCGATGAGATAAAACAATCCTACAAAATGGTGAAGAGAGACGTTATAGTCCTCTGGAACTGCAACGTTCTAGAGAAAGACAGATTTAGCTCAGAAGAAGGTGAAGAGACAGAAATTTGGAGGATTAATTCCCAAAGTAACTTTCTTGATGTCTTGAACTTCAGCTCTATATGGGAACAAGTGGAGAGATTCATCAGTTCAGAAGACGATGGAGAGGGAGTTAGCTACGAGAAGATTCTCAAGCACTTCGATGATAGGCAAGATGAAATAGAGCAACTGTTAGACAGAAAACTGAAGGAAGGAGTCATACACGAGGTGAAGCCCGGTAAGGTAAAACTAGTATAGGCCATTGAACAGACCTTACCCCCCCCCACGGGTGATCTAAAAATGATCGAAATCACGGGGGGTTGTGATTCGTTCAATAGAAGGCCCTGGGTGTTTCAATCTACCTTTAGAATTTCAGTCTCAATCCGTTGTGCAAAATTTAGCAGGTTTGTATAACGCCGTTATACTCAGGACGTTGAGACGATTTTACCCAGTCTTGAAACATACATATACCCTCCCTCTTTCCTTAATAACTGTGTGACACGTACCCCGGGAATA
>JBDGSH010000022.1:0-4819 GCA_042217665.1 Candidatus Nanohaloarchaea archaeon | reverse complement strand
TCTGATGCCGTCTTTCATAGTTTTCTTGTCTTTATCTGGTCTTCTCTAGCTATCAACAAGTTGCCTCTTATCTTGTCTTTATGGTTCTTTAGGAGGTTTTCCAGCGCCTTTTTCTTGTTCCTCGGGGTTTCTATCTGAAGTCTTAGAAGAAGTATTCCTTCCGCATCTTTTCCCTTTTTTACGGCGAGTTCTCCGAAGTCCTTATCGTTTTTAACTATAACTCTGTCTTCTTTCAGGGCTCTGTCCATTATCTCGGAGTCGCTGGCCGACTTCATCTCCGCGCCGACAAAAGCCGTATCGTGGTCTTTATCTCTGAGAAAATCCGCTACTCCTTTACCTGTGGACTCGTCAACTATGAACTTCAAGGTCTCCGCCCTCTACAGGATAAACCGATTCCTCTTCAAGCGTTTCCGCCGCGTATCCCAAAGCAGCTCTAACATCCTCTTCTTCCAGGTTAGGATACTCTTCGAGTATCTTCTCGACGCTCATGCCGTGGGCCAGAAGCTTGACAACCTTCTCAACAGGCACTCTAGTACCTTTAATCACCGGCTTACCGGTCATAACTTCCGGGTCAACTTCAACTCGTTCCATAATAACTGTTTACCCGGTGAAGGTCATAAGCCTTTCCGTCTATGGAGCCTTCCCCCGGTAATTTATTTGATTAGATTGAATCCTTAGCTATGATAGTGCGTAGAGAGGAAGCGGAGGTGGAGACAATCTCCGGCACCGGCAAAGTCCTAGAATATCCGATTTCCGAAGAAGTCGGAGTATCAGTCCAGAAACTGGAGGGAAGAGTCCCGGAAAAAGGTTATTACGTGAACTCTGAGTGCCACGAAGTATGTTATGTCAAGTCAGGGGAGGCTGAAGTTGTGATCGGTGGAGAAGAGTTTGAGCTGAAAAAAGGCGACATCTACGTTATAGAGGCAGGAGAGAAATCCTGCGTCAAAGCAGACAATCTTGAGATAATAGTTGTGACAAGGCCTGACTGGTACGAAGAACAGTGTGAGATAGTAGAAAAGTAAAGGATTTTCACCTCCCAAAACCGATTTAACTGTTGATCTCGCTTGGTCTTGTATGTCTGAAGTTGACTTTGGTGATGACTACGTTCGGATTCCCAAGAAGGAGTATGAGGCCATGAGAGCCACTATTGAGACTTTGGAGGATGAGGATGTGATGGAGCAGTTGAGGAACAGTCAGAGGGAGTCTTCGAAGTCGCTTAAAGAACTGAAGAAAGAAGTCAGTCAGTAGTGTTCTTTTGCATCTTCCTTGTGTTTCACGGCCCTAACTTCGACAATTTCTTCCTCAACGGTGTACCAGATGCGATGCTTCCCCGATCTTAACTGCCAAAGACCGTTTAACTGGCCGCGCAAAGGTTTGCCATACTTCTCAGGAAAGTCTTCAAGCTTTTCCAACTGGGCGAGAATCTCGTTCTGTTTGTCGCTGTCAAGAGATTTAATCTCCTCCTCAGCTGACTCCTTGACTTCAACCCTGTAACCCATGCATAGAAATTACTCTGACTGTTTAAAAGGAAAACCGGGAGTGATTGGCTCTTTCTCGGAGAAGTATTTAAGGTGTAGAGAAACTTAGACCTCTCCTTCTATATCGGTCATCCATTGTTTTGCCTGGTCTGCTGCTTCTTTAAGTGTGTCTACAGGGTTGTCGTCTTCTACTATCAGGTTTGATTCGTCTCCTAGCGGGTGGCCTGTGTCGTAGGCTGCTTCTCCTTCTTCTTTCCAGACTGCTTTTCTTAGAAGGTTTCCGAGCGTGTGGTTCTGCTTCATGTCTACGATGAGACGGTCTTCTTTTTCGAATGTTTCGATCTGCATTTATTTTTCACCTTTAGTGATTAAGACGTCGATTTCGGTCTCTCGTTCCTCCTGGGTGTGGAATCCGTAGCTGGAGGGAAGAGAGATTTTGAAGCTTTCCAAGGCCTCTAGCCTGTGATCTGAATTCTCTACATAATCTTTTATACGCTTCCGCAGCCCGGGATTTGAAACCGTGTAAACCGCATCCGAGACCCGGATAGCTTTCCTCAGAAAATCGATACCTGTATCGGAATGAACGGAGAAAGGCGGGTTCATAACAACCGTATCAAACTCTTCGTCCAGCTCCGACACATCTTTCTCTATAAAACGGATCTTATGCCTCAAGTCAAACATTTCAGCGTTCTGTTTCGCAACTTTCAACGCTTCACCATCTTTATCCACAGCAACTACTTCTCCGTCAAGCATTGCTGCGCCAACGCTTAGAACACCGGTTCCGGCTCCAAAATCCGCTACTTTTCTTTCCTCGATATCTCCGTTCATGTATGCGTTGTGGAGAATGTCTGCCGCGAGCTGTGGAGGCGTAACGTACTGTTCCAGTGAAATTTTGGGCTGTTGAAAGCCTTTAAGCTTTGAAAGTTTCTGTTTGAGCTGGGTTTTCATCACAGTAGTTCTCCGGGTTCTACTCTTTTCAGGTCGGTTTCGTCGAAGTCTGTGTCGTAGCTGATTATCTTTTCTATGTTTTCTCTCTGAGCCACTGAGTACTGGAGTGCGTCGTCGAAATCCAAACTTGAGTTTTTCGCGATTTCTAGAATCTGTTTTTCTTCCTGAATGGTTGTATCTGAGATCTGTAAATTTACTATCGAGGTGATGTTTGTCATGAACTTATCCAGCGCAGCTGGTTCTTCTGTCAGCATTCCTTCGATCCCGTGTACAGTGAATTTTGAAACAACTCCGTGTATTTCTCCTTCTGCTACCTTGCCCAAAACTTCTTTGCAGTCTTCCTTGTTTTCCTGCTTCAGAAGAATCTCAAGAAAGATATTAGAGTCAATCAGATACATCTAATCGACCTTCTTCCACATCTCTTTCTCCATTTCAACAGAGCTTTTATCGCTGTCAATAACTCCTTCAAGGCTTTCCCAGTCAACCTTCTCATCCTGCTCAACCCATTTCTCAATCAAGTCCAGAGTCGCCTTCTTGATGCTGCCACGTTTCTGACCGTACTCCTTCCTAGCCTTCTGCTTAAACTTCCGTATAAGCTCGTCGTCGCCCTCGACTTTCAAAGTACCCATAACAGAATAAGGTACTTTTGTTCTTAAAAATCTTTCGAGAACTTATCGATGCTCTGAAACCGCCTTCCGATCACCGTTTTAAGCTTTGGGTTATACCAGTAGAGGCATGCCCGACAGAGAAAGCCTAGAGGATCTTTCACGCGAAGAACTTATTGAAAAAATCCAGGAACTACAGGAAGACGAAACTGAAGAGAAAAGAGGCGAGGAGAACGTGGTCTTCTTCGAACCGCAGCGAGAGATTATAATCTCCAACCCTTCCGAAGAAACACTGACAGAAATGTCCGAAATCGCCCACATGGACACATCCAGCGGCGAACACTACAAGTTCAAAGTCAAAAGAATGGATATCTGGAACAGCGACCTCTCACTCGAAGAGCTGAAAGAAAAATACACCAGAATCCTTGGAAACTACCCCAACTTCCTCAACTGGCTGGAACGCACCTACGAACGCCAGGAAATCTTCTCAATCGAGCACAGAGGCACCTACCACACATTAGAATCCACAGACCCTGAGAGAATGGAGTGGGCGCGCGGAATAGACGACGTAAGAGAAAACCTGGTCGTAGATCTCGACGACACAACCTCAAGAATCGCAATGGGCGCGAACTCACGCGCAGAGATCAAAGAAACACTTCTCAAGAAAGGCTACCCCGTAGAAGACAACTCAAAATTCCGGGACGTCTCCGAAACCATTGGAGCAGACCTCACAGTAGACCTAAGAGACTACCAAAAAGAATACGTCGAAAGAGCTCATGAAAAGAAAGCAGCGGTACTAGCAAACCCTGCAGGAAGCGGGAAAACAGTGACCTCGATCGGACTAATGTGCAAAATCGACTCACCTACACTTATACTTGTACCGCAGCGTTCACTGGTCGGACAGTGGAAAAGAGAGATTCTAGACAAGACAACACTCACAGAAGACCAGATAGGAGAGTACCACGGCGACCAAAAAGAAATGAACGACGTAACAATCGCCACATACCATATAGCGGGAGAAAAAACCTCAATCTTCCGCAGAGAATGGGGTCTAATCATCTTCGACGAAGTACACCACATACCCTCAAAACTGTTTAGAAAGACCGCAGACCTACAATCAACGAGAAGAATCGGTCTCTCCGCCTCACCAGTAAGAGAAGACTCCAAAGAAAAAGAAATCTTCGCATTAATCGGCCAGGAAGTCGGAGGCGACTGGGCACGGTTCTTCAACGAAGACTACGTCCGCAAACCAGACGTAGAGATCCAGCTCGTGGAATGGGAAAACGACTACTACAGAAACAAGTACAACGAAGCCTCAGGCTTCAAAAAAGCAATTATCGCCTCCAAAAACCCGGCAAAACACCAGTACATCGAAGATCTGCTTGAAAAACACGAAGAAGAGAAAACAATCGTATTCTGCGACTGGATAGAACAAGGCGACGAACTAAGCGACGAATTCGACATCCCCTTCATCTCAGGCGAAACAGATTACGACGAAAGGGACAAATACTTCGAAAAATTCCGGCAAGGCGACCAAGACACCATCATCGTCTCCCGAATCGGCGACGAAGGCCTAGACCTGCCGGACGCGGAAGTCGGAATCATCGCATCAGGCCAAGGCGGATCAAGAAGACAGGCCACACAGCGAGCAGGAAGAGTAATGAGGCCGTTTGGCGACGCACAAGTCTACATAATCGCCACAAAAGGCTCAAACGAAGAAGACTTCGTCAAACGCCAGGTAGAACACCTCAAAGGCAAAGGAGTACCGGTAACAGTAGAGGAATAGAC
>JBDGSH010000021.1:0-7377 GCA_042217665.1 Candidatus Nanohaloarchaea archaeon | reverse complement strand
TTTACCTATCTTTTCAGCTTCCTTTATCCTCATCTCCTCCATCCACTCAAGGCCTCAACACTACTTTCCTCGTAAATTTTATCTTTGAACTCTATGTTGTCAGCTATTATGAGGCCCTCCAGTTTTTTCTTCAATATCTTCCTCGTTTTTGCTGCCGAACTTCATGTACTCCATGAGTTCTCTGAGGCCTTGGGAAAAGTTGCTTCCTTATCGGTGTGCTTAACCTCTCCTATAACCGTTCTCTCAAGTCCTGTGTCTTCTCCGCAGATGTATTCTACGACTAAGATAACCATTAAAATTCTTCACAACAATTCGGTTTCATGGCCTCTCTAGATCAGAAACAGAAAAGAGAAAAAGTCCAGGAACTCCTTGAAAAAATAGATTCTCCAAAAAAAGTATACAAATTCTTCGAAGAAATAGGATACGAAAACTCGACAAGGGATCCAAGCTACAAAAGGGATATCTCTGAATTCAACCTGAAAGAGAAGGCAGAAGACAAACTACAGAATATCTACACAGTACTGGACTACCAAGACGAAATAACAGTACTTCTAATAGAAACAGAGAGCCTCTCCAAAAGCCACGTCCGATACGTAACAGAAAGACTAGCCAGAAAATTCAACTACGTACTACCAATTTTCACGTCCGAATTCAGGAAATACCAGTTCGTACTGCCTACCTTTGATGAGACAACTCCTGGAGAACTCGACATCCAATTAACGACACTAGAAGTAGACAGTGAAAACGTATTCTACTCCGACGCCGATGCATTAAGCAAGATCTGGCTTGAAGAAGAGAAAAACTTTCCACACATCTGGAACCAGTGGGAAAAGGCCTTCAGCATCGACAAAGTAACGGAACAGTTCTTCGAAGACTACCAGGAACAGTTCTTCGAAATCAGGGAAAAAGTACTGGAACAAGTCGAAGATGTACACGACGCACACGAATTCACGCTGCAGTTCATGAACCGGATGATGTTCGTCTACTTCGTCGACAAAAAAGGATGGCTCGAAGGAGAAGAAGGCGAATGCTACATCCAATGGCTCTGGGACAAATACAGGCAACAAGGAGGCCTACAAGAAGACTCAGGGGATGAGTTCTACAACAAATGGCTGGACGATCTATTCCACAAGGCCTTCAACAACAAGTTCACAGGAAACACAGAACTACCTGAACAAGTCAACAAATCATTCCAGAGAGCACCTTACCTGAACGGAGGCCTATTCAGGGAAAACTCCCTAAGCAAACTAGATGTAGAGCTCGACGACTCCGTAATCGAAGACATAATCCACGATTTCTTCGAAAGATACAACTTCACAATCAAAGAAGACAGCCCTGTCGACAAAGAAGTAGCAGTAGACCCACAAATGATCGGATACGTCTACGAATCACTCTCCAATGTAGCAGAACAATTAGAAGACCTAGATAAGGACTCCAGGAAAGAATTCGGCATCTTCTACACACCAAAAGAAGAAGTCTACTTCATGGTCAGAAGATCCCTGGTTGAATACCTGAACAACAATACTGACGTATCTAAACGGAAGATCTACAAGCTGGTATTTGCGGAAAGTGACGAGGAGAAAGATCAGGCCCGTGAAGAAATTTCCTCAGGGGAGTTTAACAGGATAACAAGAACGCTCCGTCAGATGGACGCTGTAGACCCTGCATGTGGATCAGGAGCATTCCTAGTCGGAATAATCGACGTAATTGCAGAAATTTACCGTATCGCTGAAGGCAAAGACAAGAGACAGTTCGACATGTTTGAAACCAAGAAAAAGATTATACAGGAATCCATCTATGGCGTCGATGTCAAGGACTGGGCTATCAACGCCTCTGAATTAAGGCTGTTCCTACAGCTACTGATTGAAACAGATGTAGACAAGGAAAAAATTCAGCAGAACGCGCTCTTGCCAAATCTTCGCGCCAACCTTCGAGTAGGAGATTCACTGGTACAGGATATCGACGGTATGTTCTTCGATCTCAGAAGAAGCCAGCTATCAGTAGACTCCAAGACCTGGATGGATGAAATACAGAAGGAAAAAAGTTACTTCTTCGACAGCAGAAGTAAATCCAAATACAACAACATCGGAGACATTAAAGGAGACGAAATTAAGTTCTTCCGGCAGGTAATCGACGATAAAATCGATGAATTGGAAGAAAAACTCGATGATGAAAACGAAAAACAGCAGACCCTCAACGGCAAGACCAAAGAGCCTTCAGGAAACGAGAAAAGACAGATAACACGCAAAAAGAAGAAAACAAAAGAGAGAATCGAAAAACTAGAGGACCTAAAGAAAGAGGTAACACAGACCCAAGAAAAAATGCCTCTAATATGGGAAGTCGCCTTCGCAGAAGTATTCAACACAGAAAAAGAAGAGGAAAGCGGCTTCGACCTACTGATCGGCAACCCGCCATATGTACGCCAGGAAGACATCGCACCGCCAAACATGGATCCAGACGAAGTCACGAAACAAGACAAGAAAGACTACAAGAACAAGTTGATTGAATCAGTTCAGAACAGGACGCCACAGGTCGAGAAAATCTCGAAGAGAAGCGACCTGTACATCTACTTCTACTTCCACGGCCTCTCACTCATCAACGACGAAGGAACATTTGCCTTTATCACATCCAACTCCTGGCTCGATGTAGGATACGGAAAAGAACTCCAAAAATTCCTCTGCAAACATGTACCAATCAAAGGAATCTACAACAACAAAAACAACAGAAGCTTCGAACACGCCGATGTCAACACAGTCATCTCAGTATTCGGAGCACCAAACTTCGAAACCAAAAGCTTCGGAGACTGGGAAATCGACACAGACAAATGGCCAGAAACAGATCACGAAGCGCAGTTCGTGACTTTCAAGAAACCTTATCGGGAAGCAGTCAACGCAGAAAACATGATCGCCTTAGAAAACGATCAACACTACGACAAAGAAATCCAACTCGACCGCTCAAATTTTGAGTTATACAATACTCAGGACCTCCGCTCAGTCCAAATCACACAAGGCAACCTACTCGAAGACGGCTGGCAATACCCAGAAAACTTTGACGGAAACAGCTTCGAAAAAGGAAAATACAAAGGCAACAAATGGGGCGGCAAATTCCTCCGCGCACCAGACATCTTCTTTGATATTCTAGATAAGGGAGGAGAAAATATCAAAGAAGTTAAGGAATATGCTGATGTTGAATACGGAATTAAGACAGGTGCTAATAAGTTTTTCTATGTAAAAATATTGCCTGAAGAGAATATAGAAAACGCCGCTAATTTTGATCATTTCCAGAGTAAGGATATTAGTGAAGAAAATGTAGAGGTTATAAATTTCAAGGAGGATAGATACATTCTAGAGAAGAAGTATTTGAAGCCTGTAATCAAGAGCCCAAAAGAATGCAGTAGTTCCTTGATCAGTAATGGCGATTTCAAGTATCATGTTCTATTTGTGAGAGAGAACGAAGAAATTGAGGATACTTTGCTGAAAGATTACATAGATAGAGGTGAGAAGGAAGAATATCATGAAAGAAGTACTATTCAAAGCAGGAGTCCCTGGTACAGCCTAGCAAAGGACAGGATACCTGAAGTAATAATGCCTTGCGGGATAGGTAAAACCTACAAGGTTTACTATAATGACGCAGAAATGCTAAATGACAAGAGGCTTTATGAGGTTTACACAAAACGCCCAAAGAAGTTAGCCACCATCATGAATTCTTCGGTTTACATGTTGGCTCAAGAACTCAATTCAAGAGTCGGTTTAGGTGATGGGCTACTTGATCTCACAGTCTATGAAGTAGAGGAAGCCCTCACAATTGATCCGAAATCTATCGATGATGAAAAATTGTTGGAAAGAAACATAGAGCCAGTATTCAAAGAATTCGGAATTGAGAGGAATAAGCCTATTCGTGAGCAGGAGCCGAGTCCTTTGCCTGATAGGAAGGAGTTGGATGATATTGTGTTTGATGCGTTGGGGCTTTCCGAGGATGAGAGGAAGGAGGTTTACTGGAGTGTTGCCGAGTTGGTGAAGGCCCGGCTGGATAAAGCGGAGAGTGTTTGAAGTTTTGTTACTTGGTCGAAAGAAATAAGAGGTTTGTCGGCGGTTTGGTATTTGTGAGCTCTGAAGTTGTTGAGGTCCAACCGGTTAAGGATAACGAGAAGTTTAGTGATGTTTTGAAGACTGTTCTTGATGTTGATAGTGGGCCTGATGGTGTTGTCCTGAAATTTAGGGGTGATAAGTTGAAGATTGAGTATGATATTCAGAGTTCTCATGCTGTGAGAGCTGTTTTCTCACAAGGTTTGTTTTCGGGTGATCTTCCAGAGGATAGACAGTTTAAGGTGAACCGGGAGAAGTTCTTGAACTATTTTGAGGCTTCGGAGCAACTGGGTGACAGTGTTGATAAGATGATTTTTACGGAAGATACTATTGATCTGGTTTATTCCGGGGATAATGATTTTTCTGTAGCTCAGGACTATATTGATAATCAGAACACTGTCTTCACTATGCCTATGTTGGCTATTGATCATCAGGTAGAGGGAATTGATGATTCTCAGTTTATGGAGAATTTAGAGGTCAGTAAAAATAAGCTTGACCGTGATGACTTTCTTCTAGGTATCAGTGACGGTAATGTTTTGGTGAGAGTTGAAGACAGGGGCGGAAAGGAAGGAGGAGTGCTCCCAGAAGTCAGTGCATCTGTAGCCCAGGATATTGATGTAGAGACTCGTTTCTCGAGTTATGTTCTGAAGACTCTGATAAAGTTCCTATCTGTTGATGCTAGGAAAGTTGATATAGAAGCAGGTACCGATGTAAATGACAACTTTATGTGTCGTTTTTTCTATACTGAGGATATTCGCGTAGATTTTTTGATGGCTCCGACAGTGACCGGCGATGAGTAATGAAATACAGGAATTGAAGGATGAGATAGAATCAAGGATAGAAGAACTTGATGAGGGTTACAGCAATGGAGATCTGGACTTTGAGTATGGAGAACATCTAGAAATCGTAAAGGATGTTTGGCAAAACTTATCGTATGTAGTAACCAACTTGGATGAACCAGATTTTGAGCACATTGACGGCGATTTGGTGAAAGATTCTCTGCTGAAGCTCGATATTGCTATTTCCTTCCTGGAACAAATTAGAGATAATGAACAGAGCGAGTTTGAACAGGAAATGGTTGAACTAAGCAAGGATTATATCAGGAAGGCAGGATTGACTAGTGTTAAATCTCCTACAGTATTGACCGAGTCGGATTTTGAGGAATATGATGCGCGTTTAGTCACTACTTACAACATCAAAACATCTGAGAACTCTGACTATGATTTCAAAGTGAACAGGAATCTTCCATTCGTAGAGATTCCAAAGAGCTGGGAGGACAACCCGGAGCTATGGCCGATTATAACTCACGAGATAGCTCATACTGTATCTTCTGATGTAGGGAGGAAGATTGAGGATAGAGCCGGATTCTCCTATGCAGAGGAGTATCTTGCCGACATGGTAGCTTTCCATGTTCTGGATAAGCTGTACTATAATGCAATAATTTCGATATGTCAAGACCTAGACGAATATAGCAGGGATAAAGAACATCCTAGCTGGCATGAAAGAGTTTACGCTCTAATCGATCAAGCTGATTTAGCAGAATTGGATCATGAGGAATACTTTGGCCAAGATTTGAATCAGCAGTGGAAGTCGATAACCGGCCGCCAGCCAAGCATTTCAGATCAAGAACCTTACTCGAAAGCCAAAAACAAGTTTGGTGGAAACAGCCAGATTGACCCGGACGCTATGACTACTCTGAGGGATTCAATAGAAGATGGCTCAACAACTTGGAACTCAAAACTAGGAGAGCTATATGAAGAGATTTTCGAATGACAGAGGCTGCTTAAAAACCTATATTAACGGTTAGGGAGAAATAATTTTTATGTCACAGGTTCAGTACAGAGCAGATATCACTCAAACAGTTTGGATGGACAGAAGTAGGATAAGTAGAGCTCTAAATATACTGAAAGGATTGAAAAAAGGTCATTTTGAGGATTTAAAGCTATCTTCATACATTAGAGAAGATTTAGAAAACTCTAAGAACATAGTCAAGAAAGCATCTAGGTCTGAGATTGTTAGCGATGATAATGAGGTTCAGTACTATGCTATAATAGATGAAAGTATTACAAATAGGCGTATCGATGACGAAGAATATAATTTCGCCACTAAGATTCTAAAAAAGGTTGATTCATATCTTGCAGAAAAAACCAGCCAGATAAAGAAAGGAATATCTAATTTCAAATCCAGAACTGATTCAAAGCTTAGAGATCTGGTCAGTAACGCCGTTGACAACAAAGTAGAGGAACGAGGCAAAAGTTTAGAGGATCAGCTATTGGATTTCTTGATCAATCAGAATACTGGTCATTATCTTTCCCAACTCTTCCAGATTCTATACTCGAAAAACGAAGAAGATTTCTCTAGATCCAAACTACATTATTTAATTGAGAATTTAGAGGATAGAGAGCTTGCAAGAAGTCTTGGAGGCAAGAACACAGGATCCAAAAAGAGATTGTGTTATCCTCTTTTGAGTAGAGAGGAAACAGAGAAGTTCAGGCAAGATAAAGAACAACTTTTCACAGGAGAAGTATCAGAAGACTTGAAGAATCACTTCAAACTGAAGAGCGGAATGTCAGGAGTTTCTGTAAATAGATTCGAAACAGAGGAAGTTGGAGAAATATTTCTGATCGCGAAGAAGCCACTTCCTACAGGGATAAAGCTCAATTCTGTTGGAATATTCACCGATCGATCTCTTGAGGACATAATGTACCACGACTTTGGATATGTCAAATCTGACGAGAACGATACATTCTCAGAAAACTCACAAATAGCCTACCTTATCACTTCAGAACAGAAAAAAGTGTATGAAGATGAGCAGAGAGGGAGAGCTCAAAAAATTTCCCAAAGACTAGGATATGAATGAAAATGAATCCAGTTTCAGAAGAAACGAAGGAAGAATGGCGTGAGCATAATAAGAAGCAGCTTGAGAAGTATGAAGAGCTTGTAGAGAAGCTCAAATAAACTCTATAAGATAATTTTTCTTCTATTTAAGATCGTCTAGTAGTTCTTTATTTTGCTTTGTTAGTTCTTCTATTTCCTCTCTTTGCTCTATAGCCTTTATTCTGTCTCTCTTTGGTTCCTCTTTGAATTTTTCTAGAGAGTCTTTTTCTTCTTTATTTCCTTCAAATTCCAGGCCTTCTATCTCTATTTTACTAAATTTGAATACTGGTTTTTTGCTTCTTCCTTGGTCTTTGAGGTCTATTACGCCGTTTTGGTAGAGTTTTTTGATGTCTTGTGAGATGTTTTTCTTGTCTCTTCCGAGTTCTTTGGAAAGTTCTGTGATTGAGTTGAATTC
>JBDGSH010000020.1:4380-6986 GCA_042217665.1 Candidatus Nanohaloarchaea archaeon | reverse complement strand
GACTGCTGTAGTTTATGGAATTTTGAGCCGTAAAGCAGTTTTCCGAATACTTTAGGAATGTTTTCTCGTGAAAGCCCGATTGCGTTGTCTCTTATCTCTACGCGGCATTTTTCGTCGCCGATCTCGTCTATCAATACGTGTATCTCCGGCAGTATTTCGTCTTCTTCACATGCGTCCAGTGAGTTGTCTACTGCTTCCTTGACCACTGTTATTATGGATTTCTGAGGGTTTTCGAAGCCTAGAAGGTGCTTGTTTTTTTCGAAGAACTCTGCGACCGATATTTCTCTGTGTTCTGAGCTTTGATCTATTTCTTCTTCGATTCCGTTTGGCATATAGTATTCACCGTTTGATTGAAGTTTTTAAACCCGTTTTTTGTTACTCCTGGATTTTCGCCCTGTTTTTCTCCAGGAAGTTGTAGGCCGATGAGTGTGAGCGACCGTTTAAAAGCTGTTTGATCACTTCTGACACTATCTCGATGTTTTGAGCGACTCCTATAACTCCTACAGTCTTTCCGTAGACAGATATCTCTACGTTGGCTTCCTTTTCCAGGTGGCGACGTGTTTCCCCGTCTCTTCCTATAACTCGGCCTTTTAACCTTTCTTGAGAGTTTCTTGTCTCCGCATAATCCTTAATATCAATCAAGTGAAGCACTTTGTCTTTTTCAACCAGTTTCAAGGCTTTTTCAGGGTTGAAACCTCTGCCGATGGCTTTGACAACATTTCTTGCGTCCATCTCGTTGAGGGCGTCGCCTTCCAGCGTTACTGTGTTGTTCTGTATCTTTAATTCGCATTCTGTAAACTCTTCTATGCGTTCCTTTGTCTCTCCGTCTTCTCCGATCAGTACAGCCACTCTGTCCTCCGGTATTCTGATCTTCTTCATTCGGCCACGGTATAAACTTGCGAGACAAGCTTTTTATAGGTTCGATCGGTTTCACAGAGCTTCTTCGTTTGAAATAATGGCTTCATAGCGTTTCTGAACCTCCGTATCTACGCCTTTTCGACGGAAGAAATCCGCTATATTTTCAATGTCGCGCTTCAAGAGATGCTCTGCTTCGGGATGTGTAGAGTGTACGCCGTGTGAGAAGTCTATCCAGTGAGTTAGGCCGTCTTCTTCGACCAGGATATTGTATTCGGATAGATCTCCGTGAACCAGTTTTTCCTGTCTCCATAGCTGCTTTATATTTTCTATAATGTTTTCGTAGCCGGTTTCAGGGTTTTCTACTTCCACATCCTTTAGCTTGGGGTAAGGAGAAAAGTTTTCGCCTATGAAATCCATTACGAGAATATTTTCTCTTACTGCTACAGGTTCCGGGCAGTTTACTACGTTTTGAGCGTCTTTCAGGTTTCTGAACTCCTTCTTCGTCCATTCCTTTACGACGGAGCGGCGGTCGTCCTTGACGTTTCGAAACCTTTTATCGCCTCTGAGATAGTCTTTCATCTCTCGGAAGCTGCCTGCCCGCGTCATGTAGATTTTTACAATCACGCGTTCGCCTTCCGGTGTGTCAGCCAGGAAAACCGTTGATTCTTTACCTGATTCTATGACGCCGTACATCTTTTTGATTACCTGGTTGTCCGCCAGTTTCAGCAGCGCTTGAGATGTCTTGTGGTCGAAAACGTTTTGAAACGCTTTCCTTGCCTCTGAACTGTCGAACATTCTCCGGCTTTCTTCTTTCCACCGCTCTCTGAAGTCTCTGTCTGCGTTTTCCAGATCCATGGTAACTTTTTGTAGGGAAGGCTTCTTGTCTGTTTTCACACCGCCTTCGCGACCGCTATAGAGATTATCAGCACAGCTATTCCAACGACTTTTTGAAGCGTTATTTTTTCGTCCAGCCGGTTCCAGGCTATGAGAAGCGTGAAGAACGGTACTGTCTTCGCCAACGAGTAGGAAAAGATCAGGTTGAAGTGTGAGATTGAGTAAAACAGTAGCACCCAGCTTATTATGACGAAGATTGACTTGAAGCTGATTATCCCGATGTTCCTGTTTGAAACGGCTCTCAGATCCGGTCTCATCACCAGCATGATGGTTGCAAAGATCGCTATGCTTCGTATCCAGTAGAGTGTCGGCGAGTTAACCGCTGCCATGTCTCTGATCAGTATTCTGACCGGTATAGCTGTTGCCGCGAATATAGAGGCTGACGCAATGATTAAATAGGTGTGCTCGTTTCTCAGATTCTTTATAAACTCTTTTACTCCGTAACCGGTCTGGACAAAATAGACGGAGAGAGTTATGCCGACCGCCGCGATGAAGACGCCTGGTCCGAACTGTTCCGGCAGTATGAACGGTGTTATTAGAGCTGTGAACAGCGGGGACAGTGAGAGGAATGCGTTGGCTTTGGAGACCTGTATCCGTTCGAGGCCTTTGAAGTAGAGCAGGTTGGCTGCGGAATCTGCTACTACGATGAAAGCGATTAGTGGAAGCGCTGCCTGTAGCTTTGTGATCTGGAAGAACAGTATGGAGAACGGAGCCATCAATAGAAAGATCGTTAGAAATGTTAATGTTGTTAACTCGATATATCCTGTGTCGTCGATGATTTCTTTTGAGATAACGTTTGCTGTGGCGCCTGAGAGCGCTGAGATCAACGGCAGGATTATAGATGCTAGGATCAT
>JBDGSH010000020.1:0-4280 GCA_042217665.1 Candidatus Nanohaloarchaea archaeon | reverse complement strand
TAGGCCAGTTTCTTCAGCTCGTCTAGAAATCTTTCAACGTCTTTCTCGTTGTTGTAGAGGTAGAGAGAGGCTCTCACCGTCGGCTTAATGTCTCTATCATTGAACCATGAGTGTACGCAGTGCATGCCGCTTCTGACCGCTATATTTTTTCTGTCAAGCATGACTCCGGCCTCGCTCGGCTCCACGTTGTCCAGATGGAACGATATTACTCCTTCACCGTTTTTCCCTACCGTCTGAACGCCTTCCATCTGTTCTATGCGTTCCCTGGCTTTCTCCGTCAGTTTCTTTTCGTGTTCCTGTATTTTTTCCATCCCGATGGATTCCAGGAAGTTTATTGCTTCGCCGAATCCTATGAATCCTGCTAAATTGGGCAGTCCTGCTTCAAAGCTGTGAGGAAATTCCTTGGGCTTATTAGAGCTGTATGAGGAGTTGGTTACTGCGCCGCCTCCTGTTTTAAGCGGCTCCAGTTCTTGTTTTACCCTGTCGGATACGTATAGTGCGCCGGTTCCTGATGGGCCGCACATCTTGTGGCCTGAGAACGCTACAAAGTCTGCGGGTACTTCTTTGACTGAGAAAGGCTGGTGTGGAATGCTTTGGGCAGCGTCGATCATTGTGTATGCGTTGTTTTCTCTGGCGATTCTGCAGATCTTTTTTACCGGTAGTTCGTAGCCATCCAGGTTTGATACGTGTACGACGGAGACTAGGTCGCCTTCTTCGACTGTCTTCTTTAGTTTCTCCAGGTTGAAGCTGTTCTCTGTGTCTATTACCTCTATGTTGTCTTCTTGTTTCTGCCATGGAACCAGGTTTGAGTTGTGTTCGCGGTCGCTGATGATAACTTTTTCGCGGTCGAACCCTTTCGCCACCGTGTTGATCGACTCGGTGGTTCCGGAAGTAAACAGTATATCGTCTTTTTCTGCGTCGATAAAACCGGCTACGTTTTTTCTGGCTGTTTCAAGTTCTTCGCTGGCTTTTCTGGAGAGTTTGTGGGCGCTTCTGCCTGAGCATGCGGGGTATTCGCGGTAGTATTCTTCTATTTTTTGTATTACTTGTTCTGGTCGGAGCGACATGCATGCGTTGTCGAGGTAGACAATGTTGGAGTTTTTCAGCGGCGGGAACTGTTGTCGTTTCATTTTTTAGCTGGCTGCGTTGGCTAGTTTGTCTATTGCGCATCCTCCTGTTGCTCCGGGACCGTTGCAGTTGCCGTAGAGCAGGTAGTTGACTGTTCCGTTGATTGCGAGTGTTGCTGATGCGATCAGGAGTATTACGAATAGCCAGGAGATTTTTGTGAAGTGTTTGTTGACGAAACTGGCTGTTCTCGGGCTTTTGTCCATTATTTTTGAGATTATTGTTGCTTTTACTCTGTCGTCCAGGTTTGTGCTGCATGGTTCTCTTTTGACCCTGTTTGAGACGCAGAGGAATGCTTCCGCGGCTAGTTCTCTGTATTTGGCTGAGAAGATTCCCAGGAAGCTGAATACTATCATCGACAGCAGGCAGATCATACTTGTTTTTTCGGGTGTGGAAAGTTAAATAATCGGGTCTAGTCTTCGAGCCTGACCGAGATCACGTTGCGGTAGACTTTTTCTCCGTCCCGTTCTGTTACAAGTTCGTAGCTTCTCTTGATCTCCGGATCGTAGAACGTTTTCAGCATGTCGAGGACTTTGCCCGCGATCTTTTCAGTGGAGAAGTAGAAGTTGAATCCGTCGCTGTTTTTCTCTATGTTGGAGAGGAAGTCGTTTCTGTCCTGATTGGTGGCTTCGGCTGCTTTGTCCGCCACCCTGTTCGAGACCGGCTCCAGGTCCTGGTCTCCGCGGAGCTGCATCTTGACCTTGAAGAATCCGCCCTGGAACTTGGCGCAGCTGTCGCACTGGGACTTCTCCACTCTCAGTTCGGTGTCGTAAAAATCCTGGAGCTCGTCTTTCTCTGCGTGGGCTCTGACAAAGGTTTTCTGGTCTTCCTCCCAGTACTGAAGCTCCATTTTGACGTCTTCTTTCGAGAATTTTTCGAACAATGCTCCTAGCTGGTCTTCGAGCGTGTACTCCTCCAGCCATTCTCCGCTTTTTTTCATGCGTCCGCAGGTGCTGCAGATCTCCAGTTCTACCACGTCAGGTATCTCCAGCAGCCGGTTTTTCTCGGGGAAGCAGTCGGCGCAGAACTTCTTTTTTTCGCCGTAAAGCGTGTCTGCTTTTCTTCCGCAGCTTGGACAGAATTTTTCCAGTTCCATGGTTTAACTGTGGAGGGTTAGAATTTTGAAGCTGACCGAAAAGCTTTTGGATTTTCCGAGAGAATTAGATAATGATGTCAGATAAAGACTACGTTGCGAAGATCGAGGTCTACAACTCGGAAATGTTGAAAGACTCCACAGCCTCAGAACTTGAGGAACTTGGCGAACTTGAAGGTATAGAATACAAAGAGATGGAAAGATCTTATCGTGCCGCAGACGGTGATGAGCCGGTAGCTGTGGTAACATTCGATGATGCCCGGCCAGGGAACCGTCCTTTGATAGGAGATGATATGATCTCAGAGAACATTGAGGACACTGTATTTGACGTTTTAGAAGCTTAGGCGGTCGCCTTGCTCGAGTTCCAGGTCTTGGAAGCTTTCGAGGAGGTAGCGGTAGCTTTGCTGCGGTGAGTGGAGCTGCCAGGTCTCCGGGTTCAGGCTTAGGGGCTGTGCTTCAACGGTTTTGATCACTTCTTTTTCTGTGTTCAGGAAGTAGAGATAGAGTTTTTCCGGTACGAACATCATGTCTACTGAGTAGTTGACTTCTCTGGGGAACTTGAACAGCATCTTCCCTTTTCTCCGGAATCTGAGGCCTCGCCACTTCTCTAGAAAGCTTTCCGCCTTTTCTGCCTCGATCCCTCCGCTCGGTGTCTCTATCCTGATCGTCATTGTTTTTAGTTTTTCTCGCATCAATGTTTTGTAGTTATGGAGCTCCGGGAAAAGGGAACCTACGCACTGGTCATCGAACTGGAAAATGATAGAACAGCGAAGATCGGTGCTTTAGGCGAGAAACAGCTTGAAAACGGTTTCTATGTTTATATCGGCAGTGCTTTTTCTCAGTCCGGCTTGAAGAGGTTGGAGAACCATGTAAAAATTTTGGAAGGGGAGAAGCAGCGTTCTACCTGGCACATCGACTATTTGACTTCTCTTGATGAAAGCTGCTTTGTGAAAGCGTTTGTCACGCCAGAAAAGATCGAATGTGAGCTAGCCTCCCGTTTGAATCTGGAATCAATAGACGGTTTCGGGTGTTCTGACTGCTCCTGCCGCTCTCACCTGTTCTTCAGCTCCGACCTGAAGCATCTTGAGAAACAGCTGGAGTCCAGACTGGAGAGAATCGAATCTGATTACTCTGTCTGGGAGAAGCTGTAGTAAGACATCAGTAGAAGTATAGCTAGAAATGCTGTAGCCGCCATCAACGGTATAGTTATGTATCCGTAGTGGAAAGTGTACTCTGTCTGACATGAGACCTGGAGGATTGAGCATCCGGCGGAGTGGAACTGTTCTACGCGTTGAACCAGGTAGTGGTAGATCGAGATCGGCAGCCCGACCAGCGTCATCGGTATTACAAAGTCTTGAACGTCCTTTCTGTCCAGCAGGAGCGATACCGTTAGTAAAACAACGAGCGGATACATGAAAATTCTCTGGAACCAGCAGAGCCGACACGGCGTCCAGCCGAGAACGTTGGAGAGGTATAGGCTTCCTGTGGTGGCTGTCAGCGCCGTCAGCAGAGAGAGTTCGCGCGCCCGTGTTTTTAAAACGGTTTGAATTTTCGATACAGTTTTTCTTTCTAGTAGAGAAGTTTTCTTTTTCATTAAGTAAATGATCGGTAGCGATAGAATTGTTAAGTCGATTAGCAGTGTTAGTGTGGCTAGGCTGGTTACTATTGGCTGCATTGTTCTTGGAATTGTCTCTGCGTGTTTTTAATTTGAGGGTGTGAAGAGAAGGAAGGAGAGAGAAGGCTTCGCCGTTTTTCAGGCTTCTGTTGTTGCGCCTGTGGTTATTAAGCCTCCTCTGGGTATTTTGCAGTAGCCTTTGTCGTCTACGTACGCTGGTTGGGTGCAGCAGCGTGCTTCTCTGTTTATTTTTCTGCCTGTTCCTCTTATTGCGTGTTCGATCGCCAGTATATCTTTCATCACGACCTTGCCGCAGTTGGCGCACGTGTATTTTACCATCACCATTTTTGTCACCTCTTTCACTTTAATTACGGTTGCTTGAACCCTTTTAAACAGTCTTAACCCGGAAGTAATCATCTTCAGTTACTCAGAAGTAAATGGTATAAC
>JBDGSH010000002.1:0-6729 GCA_042217665.1 Candidatus Nanohaloarchaea archaeon | reverse complement strand
GTGAATATTACAGGAAGCTTGGTTATGAGCGTGAAGGGCCTTACATGGTTAAAGAGTTTTGAGCCTGTTTTTTGTAGTGGTTTGAAGTGTTTCTCTGTTTAGATAAAAATAGAAAAAGGCTGGTGTCTCCCCTCCCTGGGAGAGCCTGCCGATGAACTGTTGGTATCTAGTTTGAGTGGGTTTGTTTGAGTTCCTGCCACTTGTTGGAAAACTCGTCTTTCATCTGTTCCAGCGCTACTTTTTCTTCGTCGCTGAGTTCTTTTTCTTCGACTATGTTTCTGTAGACCTTGTATGGGTGGGTTGGTACTTCTTTATTCATGTTCTCCCTGAATCTGTCCTCGAATTTGTCCCTGTGCCGGTCTACTTTTTCCTGATACTTGTCCTTCGTTTTCCATTCATCGGCGAGCTTCTCCTCACTGCTTTTGCCGATGTCCCAGAGGCTCGCCATATATCTAAACAAAGTAGTGTAACTCTTATTAACGTTCCGCCGTTCCCAGGCTAAATAAACGTCTCAAGGCCCAGCAGACTGTATTCAGCCTTAAGTGACAACAGCTTTTGTCGTGTGTTATAACTCTAAAAGCCTGGAGACTTTAATTTGAAGTATGGGAGTGAGGCTCAAGAACCTGTTGGAGGAGAGTCTTGTTTTGCTGTTGAGACAGCCGAAGCTTTTTGTTCCCAAGCTTATATCTAGTTTTTTGGGCTCTGCTTATGTAATTTTTTTGTTTGAGCGGTTTCTGCTTCCTTCTCTGAAAACAGGAGTTCCCTCAAGTTCTTTAACAGTTTTGGCAGCTATTTTGGGAGCTAGTCTTGTTTTAACTTTTGTGGGTTTTGCTGCACCGGTTATGGTGGCTTCAATGGTGAAAAACAGTTACGGCCTGAAAAAATCGTTTTTGGATACTCTTAGGCTTTTCTTCCAGTTAGTTAAGGCTTCGATGCTTTTTTACCTTTTAATTATATTTATTTCTCTTCCAGCTGTCTTAGGAGTTTTTCTGGCGTTAAAAGGATTTCTTTCGGCGTTGCTGCCTGGTTTAGCGATCTCACTGATTCTGATTTTGCTTGTTACGTTCGCTGCTTACTTTTTCCCGATCACTTTGTTGAATGAAGAGAAAGTCGGTGAAGGATTGAAGGAGTCTTGGGGAGCTGCTCAGAAACGTTCAAACAGTGTTGGAGTGCTTACGCTGTTTTCACTGATGATGCTGCTTTTCGTCGGGGTTTTAAGCTCTGAGCTTCGTTATCTGGGTTACGCCGGGTTTTTGGCAGGTAGGATTCTTTCAACGGTGATTAATACGTATGTGTTTGTTATTTCTCCGCGTTTCTATCTTGAGAGCTAGCCTCTCAGTGTTTTCACCAGTTTTTCTGCGGTTTTTTCGGCTTGGCCGTCAGGATTTTCTATTGTTTTGAGTCTTGCGCCTGTAAGCACACATCCTGCTGCTGCCATTTCCCTTGCGACGTTCTGATACTCTCTGATGCCTTTTACTTCTTCGTGTTCTCTGTCTCGGGATTCATCGTCCATTGTTCTGTCGTAGATTTCTTCAGGTTCGGCTGTCAGCATTATTACTTTCTTGGGGTTCAGGTTTTCGATCGTCCATTTGGGTAGTCCGGTTATGTAACCGTAGGGCGATTTTATGGCTGCGTGTGTTTCTACTATGACGTCTTCGTTTTCTGATTCTTCTACTATTCTTTCTGCGGCGTCCATCTGGATTTCTCTGTATGTGTCGACTTCTAGGTCTTTCATTTCGTCTCTGTCGTCGACGAGGTCTTGGTCTTTGGCTGTTTCAAGCATTTTGTCGCCGTAGTTGATTATTTTGTAGTTTTGGTCGGATATCATCATTGCTTCTTCGAGTACTGTGCCTTTTCCGACTCCTGAAAGCCCGATTAGTATGTTAACTTCTCCCATTGTGTTTCACGTGAAGTTTTTCTCCCAAGTAATTTAACCATTCATCCCCTCCTTCCAGAGGGTCAATAAAACGGTAGCTCCTAATGTTTTCAGCGATCTTTCCGGGGATTCCTTTTTCTTCCAGGTTGTCTGACAGGAAGCTTTTCAATAGGTTTTTGGCGTCTGAAAACTCTCGCCCGGTTTTCGCCTTTAATTTACCGTCCTCGATGTAAATGTTTCGGTATTTGGATTCGAACTGTTCAAGGTGCTCAACGCCGTGGAAAGGCTTGGGTCCTTCCCGCTCCCGGACCTCAGGAAGCTTTTCATCAAGTTCCAAGAAAACCTTTACCGTATCGCCGACATAGAACCCGCTTTCATAGATCCTGAAATCGTTTCGCCTCAGCTCTTTCTCCAATCGTCTTAATGCTTTTCTCATCTGTGGGTAGACGATGTCATCCACTTCTTCAGGAGCTGAAAACTGTAAGACCAGAAATTCTGATCGTTTCTCCAGCTCTTTTTTAATTTCCATCCTGCTGAAGCTCTTCACCTTTTCTCTGAAGAAGTTTAGAGAGGGATCTTTGTTGAACTTCCAGGCCAGGTAGATGAACTTCGCGTAATTTTTTTCGCTGAGCACTGAGGCCACGTTTCGTTCCGGATCGACCGGATCGATGACGATCAAACTTTCATTTTTGAACTTGTTTTCAAGTTTTTCTGGAAGATGGTTTTCGTGGTGGTTTGCTGGATCTATAACCTGTTTCTTATCCATGTCTTCTGCTTTCTGCATGAGTTTTTGGAAGCTGCCGTAGTGGCTTATCAGGATTTCGCATAGGTAGCCTGAGAATCCTCGCGTTTTCAGTGAGGAGCCATAGATGTTGTTGGCGGTTAGAAATTTTTTAAGCAACACTACGTCTTTTCTCTGTTCGTTGTTGAGGTTGTTGTCGACCCAGAGGGAGTGGTGCGGTGTTCTGTCGACGCTGCTGGTTATATCTTCGGGATCAGTGTCTATGCAAGGCACGATTTCGACTTCGAACTCTCCGATCTCTCCTTTAACATAAGGGTGTTCTGCGTAGTCGACATGGAAGCTGCCGTTAAACTGTTTAAAGACTTTCTTTCCGATTTCCAGGCCTTTTTCCTCCAAAGTTTCTTCTTCAGTACCTTCTGGGAAAAGAATAAAGACGTCTATGTCTTTGTCACCTTTCATACAGGTGTTTCTGGAGGCTGAACCGGCAAAATGAGTTTTCAAGTCGTATTCTGTCTCTATAAACTCTGAAATTTTTTGATAGGTGTCGTTCAGCCTGTTTATCTCTTTCTGGCCCGGGTATGTTTCTTCCAGAATTTTTTCTCTGAGTTGTTGGTACTCCATAAATGTTTCTGGCGGCGCTGAGTAAATAAAATCTCGGGTATCCATGTGTTATTAAAATATAGCTACGTTATTTCTATATGTGATCTACAATGAGTCTACCGAACGCACCAATTGAACGAATTATCCGCAACGCAGGAGCAGAAAGAGTTTCAGAAGAAGCAGTAGAAGAACTTAGAGATGCTGTAGAAGAACTAGGAGAAGAAGTTGCACAGGAAGCATCTGAAATGGCAGAACACGCCGGCAGAGAAACAGTTCAGAAATCGGATGTAGAAATCGCAACAAAATAAACTGTTTCTTCTTTATTCAATATTTTTTGAGGTGTAAAAATGCCTACACAGATCGAAGCAGGAAAAGTACGCAGCGGAACCTACGTAATGATCGACGGAGACCCTTGCGAGGTAAGAAGCGTTTCAAAATCCTCTCCAGGAAAACACGGATCAGCCAAAGCCAAGATAAAAGCCAAGGGAATCTTTGACGGAAAAAACAGGCATATCACAAAGCCTGTGGATTCAATGATGATGAGTCCGGACGTAGAAAAGAAAGCAGGCCAGATTGTTTCCAAAGAAGGCGATATAGCCCAGGTAATGGACATGGAAACGTACGAAACTGAAGAAATGGAGCTTCCGGACGATCTTGATGTCTCAGAAGGCGAAGAAATAGAGTTCAAGCAGATAGAAGATCGGAAACTGATCCTGGGAACCAAGGACTAATTTTTCCCTCATTTTATTTCTCTCAGAAAAGATGGCTGTAGCTGTCGATACCAACGTTTTAATTCGGAGTCAGGGAAAGCCGTTCGGTGAGACAGTATTTATCACTCCGTCCATATCTGAAGAGCTTAAAAGTAAAGAGGCTAAGAGAAACCTTGAGCAAACTGATTACAGGGTGGTTGAGCCGTCTGAAAAAGCTTTGGAAAAAGTTAAAGAGCTTTCAGCTCGAATTAATTCTCCGACCTCGGAAACGGATGAGGAACTGGTTGCGCTGGCGTTGGATAGGGATTTAAAGCTTGTTTCTGATGATAAACCGGTTCAAAACCTGGCTCTGCACCTTGATTTAGAGTTTGAAGCGTTTTTTGATTCCGGTGTTGAGAAAAGGATGTGCTGGAAAAGGCTGTGTTCGAACTGTAGTTCCTTGGTTAGCGAGGGTTCGTGTGCTCGCTGCGGTTCAGATTCTATCCGTTTGAAACAAGTTCGCTGTAGTTCAAAATGAATTCTTTAGTTAGTATCAGCAGTATTGGGCCTACGATAAATCCTTTGAGGCCTAGAGTGATCGGTCCTGCGATAAAGCCGAGGAAAATGATAAGTGGGTGTTCGTTCATCTGTTTTGAGCCGACGTATGGGCGTAGAAAGATTTCTGGCAGAATATTTAGTACTAATGCGCCGAAACTTAGAATTAAAAGACCTTTTATAGGATTTCCAACTGTCAGGTAGTAGATTCCGATCGGTCCGTAAATCATGAAAGCTGCAAACAGAGGCATGATTGCTGCTATCCCTATAAGTAGAGACCAGACCAGGATAAAGGGTATCTGTGACGTTATAAGGCTGATGGCGTAGAAGCTTACCCCTGTTAATACTGCAAGAATTCCTGCGACCGTTAACTGGGTTATGAATACTCCTCTGAAGATGGAGTCTATTGAAGTAAGTATGCTTCTAGCAATTTTTTCTTCATTCTGTGGAAGGCCGTTTATAAGCCCGTAAATCTGTTTTTTTAGTTTTTCTCCGTCTCTAAAGAGGTATATAGCTGTTACAAGGTATATGCCTAGCTGGATAATGATGCCTGGTATTGAGGTAAGTATTCCTCTGAGATAGTTCTGTATCCGTTCTCCGCTGATGAACGAGTTTATATTGGCTTTGAGGTCTTTTTTAGCGCTGTCCGAGATTTGAAGATCGTTAATTGTTGCTTCGATCTGGTTCTGGTAGTCGGTTGCCAGACTGGTAGCAGCCTGAGAAATATCGTTAAAGTTGTTGAGGAAGAAGAAAAGCCCTAGTATAACTACACCGATTATGAAGGAGATAATTATCATGGAAGAAAGTAAATCATTCTTCAAATAAGCGTTGATCTTTTTGTGACCGGCTCTAAGAAAGTAAGATGTGGCTACAGCTAAAATTATGGCGTCTAGGAAAGGATAAATAACTGCAAGGCTTCCTAACGCTAGAAGCGTGGATACTCCAAGGATTTCACGTTTGAATCTAAGATTTTTCCTTTCCACATAGCTAATTTTCTTCTTTATCAATAAAAACTTCCTTATCCTTGACACATCAACCAGTAAGCTGTTGCTACGAAGAGATAGCTAACAGAGGGCAAAGTATTTAAAGCTTGGGGTTTCTTTATTGGTTACTAGGTAAAATTTATATAACAAAAGAGTTTTTCCCAAAAACTCTCTACCAGCTAAATTTAACTGATACTCATGACAGATGGCGCCCACAACGTTCCAAGACGAGAATTCGACGACTATCAAGTCCCAGAAGAATGGGAGGAAGACGAAGAAGAGGAAACGGAAGACCAAAAACCGGAAGAAGAAAAAGAACAGGAAGAGCAGGTAACAGAAGGAGAAGGCTACGAAGTCAGAAGAGAAGAAGCAGAAGAAGGAGACACAGTTCTCACATGCCCTGAATGCGGGTCACAACGCTTCGAAGAAGACTCAGCGCAGGGAGAACTAACCTGTGTAGAATGCGGGCTCGTAATCGAAGAAGACAGAATCGACGAATCCGCAGAATGGAGAGCATTCAACGAACAGGAAAGAGAGAAGAAAGCAAGAGCCGGACAACCGCTTACCTACACCAAACACGACATGGGAGTGTCTACAGAGATCGGAAAAGGATCAGGCGAACTATACAAAGTTTCAGGCAACAAACGCGCGCAGTACTACCGCCTGAGAAAATGGCACAAACGCCTGACCAAGTCCAAAGACAGAAACCTAGGTTTCGCGCTCAGCGAACTCAACTCCATGATCTCCAACCTCAACCTGCCTGAAAGCGTCCACGAAGAAGTAGCACGCCTATACGAGAAAGCAGTCGACCAAGGCCTGGTTAGAGGAAGAAGCATGGAATCAATCATCTCAGCACTGCTCTACATCGTAGCCCGTAAACAGGGAACACCTAGAACACTTGACGAAATCTCAGAAGCATCAGGAATCGAAAAACGGGAGATCGGACGCGCATACCGTTACGTAGCCCGCGAACTAGGTCTCAGAATCCTTCCAGCAAAACCTCAAGACTACGTACCCAGATTTGCTGGAAAACTGCAGCTCTCAGGAGAAGTACAGGCCAAAGCCAGAAACATACTGAAAGAGGCCAGAGAAAAAGATCTTCTATCAGGTAAAGGACCTACAGGACTGGCAGCAGCCGCACTCTACATCGCAGCAGTCCTCAAAGGAGAGAAAAGAACCCAGAGAGAAGTTGCAGACGTGGTCGGAGTCACAGAAGTCACCATCAGAAACCGGTACAAGGAACTGGCGGAGAAACTCGGCCTCGAAGAAGAACTGGAAGAGAAG
>JBDGSH010000019.1:0-6529 GCA_042217665.1 Candidatus Nanohaloarchaea archaeon | reverse complement strand
TACTCCGCGGTGGTCGACCCGCGGGCCTGGAACCTCGTCGGCTTCACAGTTCTCGTCCTCCTCGGCCTGAAACAGGTCCCCGAACGTTCGGAGAAATTCTGGACGCAGGTGAGGAACGAGTGGGCGTACTTCCTCGCGGGCGTTGTGCCGGGAATCGTCCTGCACCTGCTGGTATAGACTCAGATGTCCAGCCCTGCAACATCTTCTCCTTGGGTTTCAGGCCTCTCCCCGTTCTCTATCACGAGCCACGGCACCTCGACCAGCTCCTTCACGTAGACGCTGTGAGGATAGAAGGTGTACATCACCGTGGACCTAACGCACCGAAAGGTGTGTGGGAAGGAACCATGGTCACGCACAACGTGCTTATGGAAGGAGAAGAAGCAATCGAAGACCAAATCAAATCTGGGGAAGCAGTGAGTTGGGATACCATCGCACTCGGCCACGGTGCAGCACCTACCGATTCCTCGGGTTCCTTGGATCAGGAGTACACTGGTTCAGGCCTCGCACCGCAGACTGCAACCATCACGGACGTGGGTGACGGTAACTGGAACCTTACCGTAACGTTCACCGCATCTGCTGACGGGTTGGTGGTCAATACTACTGCCCAGAAGAGTACTGGTGCAGGTTCAAGTATTGACTACTTTGCCGGAACCAGTTTCAGCACCCGTACATTGTACAGCGGCGACGAGTTGACGTTTGAATGGGAGAATACGGTAAGCTAGAGGGAGACGCAGTAACCGCCTCTCTCTAGGTAGGAAGTGCTGAGTCGTAATGAGACGCCACTCCAAGAAACTGTTCGCGGTAGCGGTCTTGGTAGTGGCGTTGACCGGTTTTTCTTCCGCCGAAAAGTTCAGTCGCGGAGGTGTCGCTCGGTGATGGGAGGAGTTGTTAGTTAGATATGATAGCTATGTCTAGAAAAAAGATAAAAAAGAGTGGTACGGATACTTATTTAGTCCGTACTAGCAAATCTAGTCTTTTTGCGAATCGAAAATCGGTGAAGGCCGTAACTGAACGGACTTGGGGTGAAAAATCCCAATTGAAAACTTATGAAAAAGCACTTCAGGTTCTAGCCAAGTTTAATTTCACTAGATACTCCCTTGAAGCTTTAGTAGAGAAATTCAATCCTAAAGCGTTTTATAACGGAGATTTTGTTGAGTTCAAAGAACAAGGCTTCTTCAGGCAGAAGGGTGGTAGACCTGAGTTTTCTGCTGGTAGTTTCCGTGAAAGAGAGATAATTTTCGAACTAGTAACGGAATACGTTGAAACACCTTGTGAAGCATTAGAGCTTGGATGTGGTTACGGAAGACATACACCTTACATCGAGATGCTGACTGGTAGTTTAACTGCTGTTGAACCAGATATTGAGGCTGTTAAAAAGGCTGCCAATTATTATCCCGAAGTTGATTTTGTGAATGGTAAGGTGCAAAATCTTTCTTTTGAGGATAACAGTTTCGACTTTATTTTCTCTTGGACTGTTTTACAGCATATCCCTCCAAGCGAGATAGATAATGCATTAGAAGAGGTTAGAAGAGTTCTGAAACCAGAGGGAGTCGTTCTTTCAGCTCATACTGTTTACGGTTCAGGTAGTCATTGGTGGGGTAGAAAACCAGAGTTTTACAGCGAGAAATTGGATGCAGAAATTCTTCGCTCTCAGCCTAAACCAGAGATTGAGGGTGTTGACGAACAAGACCATGTATCAGTATACAAGCTTAGGGGTGAAGAAAAATGACATCTAATACTGTTCTAGTTGTTGCTTTTGATGGTTTAGATAAGGAGTTAATTGAGGAGTTCGGGTTAGAAAACATCCCTCAGAAAGAGTTCGGCGTAATAGATAACAATACACTTATTTCTGAGAGAAAGACTAGCGAACTCTTTGCTTCTTTCATAACAGGAGAAAACTACAAGGAACACAGTATTGAAGGGGTTGGTGGCTGGAC
This sequence comes from Candidatus Nanohaloarchaea archaeon, assembly GCA_042217665.1. Taxonomy (GTDB): domain Archaea; phylum Nanohalarchaeota; class Nanosalinia; order Nanosalinales; family Nanosalinaceae; genus JBDGSH01. The sequence continues at coordinate 4,592 of JBDGSH010000019.1, read as the reverse complement.
AAATGAAAGGATAGAAAGCTTGGAAAATGCTTTAGACGGAATCAAGTTTTTTGATAAATTCAAAGGTTTAAGAAGTGCTGTCTACGAGTCAGTTAATTTTTTCGATGCTCAGAAAACCTATCCTAAAAAAGAAGATTTAGAGATAGAGACGATTTTTGATAAAGTTGATGATTCTAGGGCATTATTTGTTCCTAGCTATAATCCTGGAAGTCTCTGGCTTGTTGGGCCTTGGCAGATGATGAATCACGGTTTTACTCCAGAGGAGGTGTGTGAAGAATGGGATGGCAGAAGCTACGAACACAGAAAAAGAAAACTCTGGAGCGAGTTACAGAACGACATAGTTTCTCCAAGAAACCTTTTAATGTGCCACTTCCATAGAGCTGATGTTTATCAACACATTTACAGTTTTGAGAACCAAGCTAATCGGGCCAAACTGAGAAAGGTTTACATCGAGCTTGACCAGTTTGCGGGCAGAATCAAAGACTTGGCACTAGAACAAGGCTACGACACAGTAATTTTCATGTCCGACCACGGTCTTCCCATCGAGAAAAGCCACAACAAGAATGCTTTCTACAGCTCCAACAAAGAACTATTTGGCGATGAGATTCCGCATATAACTGATTTCCATGACAAGATTCTGGAGTTGATTAAATTTAGCGAATCAAAAGAAACGTGTGAGGTGTATTCCGAGTGAAAAAGTATGTTTTAGTGCTGTTTTTGATTCTACTTGTTGGTATGGGTGCAGGTGCTTCTCCTAGCTCTGAGAAACTACATTTTTATTTCAACGAGTATTTCAGCCCCGGAGGTCTCGCCTGCCATTCGAAATCTAGATGTGGATAATATTGTTTAACTTTCCTGAGGATGACCATATGTGGTAAGGTGCCGGTCGTAATTCGTGGACGTCGTCATCCCATAAGATTCCAGAAGTGACTCGACTCTCTCCGCGGTCTTGGAGGTTCCTCTTTGGTGATAGGACGCCACAGCTATGAAAGGACGAAATCCTTCAATTGTTCTTCGAGCTCCCTTTATAGCCTCTATTTCTGCTCCTTCGATATCCATCTTGATGAAATCTAGGGAATCGAGTTCTTCATCTTCCACCAGGGAGTCAAGTGGACGAACTTCAATATCGCCGCCACTTTCAATCTCTCTATCGTTAAATTCTGTTATACGAGAATTCTTGAGTCCTTCCTCAATGAATGAGACGCTTCCCTCTTCGTTCCACAAACCCAGTTGATAGAATTCGATATTGATATTGTCGTTTAAAGATGCATTTCTCTTAATGGCCTCCATGTTCTCCTTATCAGGTTCAAGTGCGATGACTTTACCCTCGGGGCCAGCCTTCTTCGCAGCGTAAATTGTGAAAATACCGGGGTAAGCACCGGCATCGATTACAGTATCCCCCTTTTTTATATCTCGATGCAGGGTGTATCCTCGAATCGGATTTCCTCCCAAAATCTCCTGGAAATGATCTCTCTTGAAGGCGGTAATATTAACTCCTCGGAAATTCAGGGTGAATCCCCGTTTTGTCTGTTGTAGCTTTTCATTATACGCCTTCGAAAGTAGAAATTGCTTTATGCGTGTGGCTCCTCGAAATTTTCTAACCTTTGGGAAAACGTTGATCTGGTAGTACCGGTAGATTGGGTCCCATAGGTCCATAATAGAGATATAACAGGAATCCTATTAACTTTTTTTCTAACAAGAACGGATATGAAAGCGCTTGTGCTGAACCCGCGTTTCTCTCCGCCTCTGGGTGGAGCTACGGGAGTGGCGGTGACGATAGCGGAAGCGTTGCTGGAGAAAGGGCACGACGTGACATATGTCACCGGGGCGGACCAATCCCAGTCAACACTTCAATCCCGCTACGACCTCGATTTGGAAGGCCTAAAGATAGAGACGCACCGTCCTCCCTTATCCTTCCGCCTCGTCGAGCGGTCCGGCCGGTTCACAATCCTTCGGCGGAGCTTGGAGGACCGGTCATTCCTGAACTTGACGAAGCGCCGTGAGGACGAATTCGACCTCATCGTGCTGGGAAGACATGTGTTCCACGCAGACGTGTCGTTCGAGACGCCGGTAATCCAGTACGTGCATGATTACCTCAGAGGCGACGGGCTGGACAAGCCCGCACCTTACGAGGCTCTTTACTCTCGAGTCGGACGGCCAATAATTTTTCAGAACGCCGACAGGAACTTCTTCAACTCCAGATACATCCAAGACATGAACAGGGAAGAGGGAGAGGTTCTTTATCCGCCTGTAGACAGTGCTTTCGACCCGTCACGATCGGGAGGCGATCGAGAGGATACCGCGGTCATAGTCGGTCGTCTCGCTCCGGACAAGAACTTCAAAGAGGCCATAGATATCGTGTCAAGGACCGACCTCACGCTCCATATTATCGGGTCGGAGCAGGACGAGAGGTACGTGGAAGAGCTCTCGGAGCGGGTGGCGGCCACTGGTGGCGAACTCAGGACCGACGTGCCGCGACCGGAGCTTCGCCGGTTACTGGAAACAGCAAAGATCGGACTCTCGTGCAAGCGGGAAGAGAACTTCGGTATCAATGTAGTCGAGTATATGAAGGCGGGGCTGCTGCCTATGGTCTACGACCACGCAGGGCCGGCTGAGATCGTCCGTGACGACCGTTTCCGGTACACGCAGGTCGACGAGGCGGTCCGGAAGATCGAACAGAATCTTGAGGACTTCAGCTCGTTGCAGGATGAGGCTCTTGAGCGAGCCGATGATTTCGGTGAGGAGCAGTTCAGGGGGCGATTGGTTTCGATGGCACAAGAACTGGTAGAGAACTAGAACTCTTCCCACGGAACCTCCCGGAGAGCTCGTGCATTGGACCCTCGAGGATGTTTGTATAGGCCGTTCTCACCCAGGAAAGTGCCGTGATCGGACGTGACCATGGTCTTTCCTGGGAGAAAGTCTGCCAGCTCCTCAGCGAACGGGAGCACGTATTCGAGATTACGCCGGTAACCTTTCCTCACTTTTTCCCGATCGATTTCTCCTTTCATCGCGATATCCCAGAGCTTGTCTCCTTCGGACGCATCCAAGATGGCCTCCCGGAAGCTGAAATCTGAAGGATTGTCCTCCACGAAGGGGATGTGAGGCTGCATGAAGTGGACGAGCTTCCGCTTTTCCGGATAATCTTCTTCAGCTTTCTTTGTTGCCTTGACCACGTCCTCCGCAATCACGGTCTGCTTCTCTTCGTTCCAGTCGGTAAGGTAGAGCGGATATACGTCGTGGAATACATCCTCGACTTCACGTCCGGCTCGAGGCTTAAATTGGGAATCGTGGTAGTACGGGTTTGCGGTGATACAGACAGTATCTGAGAAATCGTGGTTGGAGAACGTCTTCTCGATGAACTCTCCGGACATGCTCCCGACGCTTATCCGACTCCCTGAAGGCCCGTAAACCTCTTCGAATGTGTCATGCCGGCAGGCATCTAGGATAAGGACGTTCCTCCAATCCAACTTCTGGAGAGGAGCCGGTTCTCTAGAAATCTTCTTAAGACCAACTTGTGAAAGTTTCTGAAGCCACTGAAGGAGCCTCGTAGCACCTCTCTGGTTCTTGATTCGAGGGAAGAGATACTGATCATACCAGATATACGGTTTACTAAGGATCTTAGACATCAGATATCGATATCTCCAAGCCCTCGAGATTGGGAGGCATTTTCGAGTATGAGACTATGGAAGTCCGTTAATTCGGGTTTTCTGATTTCAATTTCTTGGTTAGAGGAATAAAATGCATTTAGGTTATGATCGCCATCCTCCAGCCCGTGGTCCGAGAGGAACAGGACGAGCTCGTGCGGTGCCGCATCGCGGATATCTCCAGCGAGGTCGTCGAGCTCGTGGTACATCTCCTCGATGCCGTAGTCCTCCCCCGCGTAGTCAATCGGACCGTTGAACAGGAGGTGCTGGATAGCGTCCGGATACTTGAAGTAGAACATGAACGAGTTGTGGACATCGTTCTCGATTAGCCGCAGGAGCTCCTCCTTCTGCCGCAGGAACAGCTCCCGATGTTTCTTGACGACCTCCTCCCTCGTGTGCTTCCCGCCTCCGAGCGCCTCGACGGTGAGCGAGGCGTAGTCCGAGAACTCGTTGAACGGGTACTCGTTGTAGGCGGGCACGTAGTACCCCGGCGCACCGATCTTCTCGAGGAAGGTCTCCGCCTCCAGATCCTCTCTGGTGTGGTTCGTGTTGTGGATCCCGGGGATCTTCCGGAGCAGTTTCGTCCGCAACCCGGCCCACTTCTTCATCGGCCACACGTGCTTCCAGAAGAACACCTCCATCCGCTCAAGGAGATCGTTGTTCAGCCGCTTCACCGCCCGGAACTCGTGTTTCTGGCCGGTGAGGAAGGAGGCCCACAGCCAGGGCGTCCCGAGCCGGTCGTGGTCGGTGATATCAATCTTCCCGAACTCCTCCTGCATCAGGTTCTCGCATCCGAACTCCTCGATCTTCTCCTTGTCAAGCCCGTCGAACGCCACGATGAGGACTCGCTCGTCTTCCGTCATAGATACCCCATTTTCTGATAGATATTGATATAGGCGGCGGCGTTTTCCTCCCAGGAGTGGTCCGCGCGGAACGCGTCGGCGCGGA
>JBDGSH010000018.1:0-9622 GCA_042217665.1 Candidatus Nanohaloarchaea archaeon | reverse complement strand
CCGTCCTGAACGATTGCAGCCGCATCAGCCTGTTCCTCCTGCTCGGTTTTAGGCTGAGGTGTTCCCTGCTGCTCCTGGAAATTGTCCACTGTCTGCTGAGGTGCTTCGCCTCCTCTGAGATGGCGTTTCATGGCTTCAGCGATCGCGTCCGGAACCGAGTGGATCTGTTCGCCCTGGTCCCAGGCAATCTGCGGCGAGCGAATGTCGTCCAGCTGTTTGATAACGTTGTTTGGTTCTGCACCGGTTCTCAACGCCAGCGAGGTGATTCTGCCCAGTGCCTGTGTGAAGCTCTGGGTGTAGCCTCCGCTCTTACCCAGGTTGGCAAAGACCTCGAACGGTCCTTCTTCATCGCTGTTTATCGTGACGAACAGGTCGCCGTACGCAGTTTCGATCTCCTGCGTGGTCCCTGAGATAACTTTTGGCCGTTCACGGACCTCCGAGCTTGATCCCATCGAGGTGTGGTCGCCGTTGCCCGAGTCATCGACCTCAACGTTTTCCTGAGTTACTTCTTGCTCCACTGGTTCCTGTTCCTCTGATTCTGAGAGGTCTAGGGCTACGTTAGAGTCGCCGACCGCTTCCTGGAACTCGTTGCTGTTGAGAAGCTCTTCTACGCCTCCGAACTCGTCGACTACTTCCGCCAGCATGTCAACTTTGTCCATGTCGGTCAGTGTGTTCTCTTTGTTGGTCTGCATGACCTGTGTATCCCGGGTTCCGTCTCTGTAGACTGTCATGCCTTTGACACCTAGCTCTGCCGCTAATTCATAGGCTTCGCGGACATCGTCTTTGGTTGCTTCATTGGGGAAGTTGCAGGTTTTGGAGATGCCTGAATGGTTGTGCTCCTGGAACGCTGCCTGAATCCTGATATGCTCTTCAGGATCGACTTCGTCGGCTGTAACGAACAGTGTCTTAATCTCTTCGGGCAGGACTTCGTCAGGAATGCTTTCTACACCTTCCCATTCGTTGTTCTCCATCTTCTCTTTTGCCGCACGTTTAACTTCATCCACGTCCACATCGTTGGCTTCTAAGGCGCGGATAAAGTAGTCGTCGAACTCTACAAGCATGTCCTCGCCTTGAATGTCTTTGGCAACGTTTTTGAAGTATGCGAGGTTGTAGATCGGTTCACATCCTCCTGAAGTGTTTCCTATCATGCTTGTGGTTCCTGTAGGAGCGATTGTAACCATGTTGTGGTTTCTGACTTCGAGTCCGTCCTCGAAGTCTTCTGGGTCGAGTCCTCCTGTGTACTTTTTGAACCATTCGCTGTATTCTACGGGTTCAGCCCATTTGGAGTCTTCCCATTCGTCGAACTTGCCTCTGGTCTGCGCTAGGCTGTGTGATTCCTCTACAGCGAACCTTGTAATTAGTCTTTGGATTTCTTTGGCTGCTGCGATGGATTCGTCGCTTCCGTAACGGATTCCTAGCTGTATAAGCATCTGGGCGAATCCCATAAGCCCGAGACCGATTTTTCTCATTGATCCGACTTTTTCTTCGATCTCTTCCAACGGGAAGTCGCTCATGGTTACAACGTTGTCCAGGAAACGTGTTCCTTTGCGTGCGACTTCTTCAAACTTGTCCATTCGGAGAGCTTCCTGCAGGAAGTCCTGTATAGCGTTGTTCAGTCCTTCTTCTGTTTCGAAGTTGTATTCGCCGCTGTGTGCCTGTTTCCATTCCTTCCAGTTGAGTCCTTTGCCGTCGCCGTGGTCGTCAACCATCAGAGAGAGGTTGATATGGCCTAGGTTGCATGCTTCGTAGTTTTCAAGCGGTTGTTCTCCGCAGTTGTGGACTACTAAGCCGTTTGCTATGAAGCTGTGTGTGTCTGGCTCTGTTAGGTCGTAGACGTCTTCGTGTCCGTCTTTTTCCAGGTTTTCAACTGTTGCTGTGAATTTCTCTGTGTAGGGCCCTCTCGTGTAGTTGGAGAGTTTTTCTTCGAGTTTCTGGTTTTTGTCTTCTCTGAGGAATCCAATCTTTTCTTGGAACTCTAAGAGAGAGCCTTTGCTGATCATCAAGTCGTGCTGTGCCTTGATGTCGTATTCCTTCATGCCTCCTTTTCCATCAGGCATCTTTCTTCTTCCTTCTTCTCTTCTCTCTGTGTAGACTTTGCTGTAGATTCCGAAGTTAAGTAGCAGTTGCTGTGTCTCCTTCAATAGTTCTTCATCGCTGCTGGAGAGCCTTACAGACACTCCTTTTTCGACGTTGCCCTGTACGGAGCCGTCGGCTGTGAACAGGCCTTGAAGGAATCCTCTGGCTAACTCTTTGCTGGATCTGAAAACTTTTTTCGGAACCTGCAGCTTTTCTTCATCCAGGCTGTATTCCGAGGCCAGTTCGTAGAGCCTCTCTGATCTCACTCTTTCCTCCTTCGCTTCTGTTTTCTGTCTATGTCCTTCTCTTCTCTGAACTTGCTGGACTCCTATTTCATAATCTGCGTTTCCTTCCGGAGTTCTTACTACTTCGTTAGTGTATCCTGCGTACTCCTCCGAGATCTCCGTGTCTTCATCATAGAAGTGTAGGACGGCTCTCTCTTCGTTTTCTTTCATCTGGCCGTCTCCTACAAGCCATCCAAGGACTCTACCTTCCTCTTCAGTCCCTCCATGGCCGAAGGAGCCTTCACGATCAAGGATATGTACCTGGTCATCTTCTTCCAGGTCCTGCGCTTCCTTCCAGCCATCTTCTGTCATAACCTTGTGATCTGCTGTAAGCCTGAGCTCGAAGCCTTCAACGGTTTCTAATTTGTAGACATCTTTTGTCCCTGTCTTGTAAACGCTGGAGGCTTCTTTAACTTTCTCATCGCTTCTCCTGCTGTCAACAATTACTTCTGTAGCAACTCTCTGCTCGTTCAATTCTTCTGCAGTGAATACGCCCTGATCCGTGGAAATAAGAGTGTCTCCTGTGACACAGGGGTTTGTGGCCTCGATTCTGTGTTCTGGATGTTTTTCTACGTCGAAGGAGTGTGTTTTGTTGGTTTCGCTGTACATGAAGAGTCCTGGTTCTCCGTTTCTCCATGCGCCGTCGATAAGTGTTTCCCAGATGAATCTGGCGGGCAGCGTCATTTTTTCTCCCGGTTCAAGATCGATGTCGAACTCCTGTACTTCGTCGCCGAAGGTTGAGGCAAAGTCTCTCCAGAAGTTGTCGTCTTTTCCTTGGTCTGAGCCTGCGGCTTCAGGATACCATTCTTCATCTTTGTTGTAGAACTGTGCGGTTTTTCTGGAGACTTCGAACGGTTCTCCTGTGCGCGGGTTGATTAAAGTGTATTCTTCGTCGTTTCTGACCGCGTCCATGAAGTCGTCGGTGATTCCTACGGAGATGTTGAAGTTGGACAGGTTACCTTCTTTCCTCTTTGAGACGATGAAGCGGAGGATGTCAGGGTGGTCGACACGCATGATTCCCATCTGTGCGCCTCTGCGTTTCCCGCCTTGTTTGATGGTGCCGCACATTGTGTCGAAAACTTGTTGGAAGGATAGGGGTCCTGAGGCGATTCCTCCTGTTGATTTGACGATGTCTCCTTTCGGCCTCATTAAGTGGAAGGGGTAGCCCATTCCTCCGCCTGACTGGAAGATCTTGGCCGCATCGTGAACAGTATTGAAGATGGAGTCCATGTCGTCTTCAGGGTGTACAACGAAACACGCGCTGAGTTGTTGTAGTTCGCCGCCTGCGTTCATCAGTGTCGGGGAGTTAGGCATGAACTCCAGGTTTGTCATCATTTCAAAGAACTCCTTCCAGGAATCCTCGTAGTCTACGTCGTCGTATTCTTTATCCGGCTGTGCAACGTTCTTTGCGACGCGTTCAAACATTTCTTTAGGCGTCTCAGTGATGTTGCCGTCCTCGTCTTTCAAGAGGTAGCGCGCCGGCAGTATTCTGTCGTGAGCGTTTTCTGTAAGCCGTTCTTCAACGGTTTCTCCTGTAACCCGTTTCACGGGTAGTCGAAAGTCTTGTTCTGATGTAACAGTGTCAGTCATTAATGTGTAGCACCTGTAAGCATGAATTTGAAAGAGTTGAAAACTAGTATCATTTTTGTTCGGCCTCCAAGGCCTCTGCTTTCTTTTTAAAGCTTTCAATATCATCAAAAGATTCGTATACCGAGGCAAAACGCATGTAAGCTACCTCGTCTTTTTCTTTAAGCGCGTCTTGAACGATTTTGCCTATCTGCTCTGATTTAACTTCTTTTTTGCCTCTAACCTGTTTTTTAACTTTTTCAACTATCTCTTCGACGTCTTCATCGCCGACAGGGGTTTTTTCGACAGCTCTCTTGACGCCTCCTCTGATCTTGGATTCGTCGAACCCCTGTTTTTCGCCGCTGCGTTTGACTACCTGGATGTCCAGGTTTTCCGCTGTCTCGTACGTGGTGAATCGGCGTTCACATTCGGAACATTCCCGTCTTCTGCGAACTTTCTCCGATGTCTCACGGGTATCAACTACTCTGGTCGACTCAGCGTCGCAATAAATACATTTCATGAATTATTTTATCCCCCAAACTGCAAATACCATATGTTGTGGAGAACTCGCCCCCTCCCCACAACATGTCGTGCTTTCTGTACGATAACTGGTGTCGCCTCCTTAAAAACCCTTCCGTGTTGATCCAGAAAGAATAATCATCCATTCATAACTACAGACCGGGAAACGAGACTTCCCATTTTTAACATTCTGCTCGAAGAACCTAACCATGACGATGAAAATCGTGCCAGACACATCCATCCTGGTAGAAGGAAAACTAAGCCAGCTAGCAGAAAACGGAGAGATAGACGCAGAAATCATCATACCAGAGTTCGTAGTAGACGAAATCGAAAACCAGGCCAACAACGGCCTAGAAATCGGCTACAAAGGAATAGATGAAATCAAAAAAATCAGGGAACTAGCAGAAGACAGAGACTTCACAGTAAAGTTCACAGGTCGACGCCCCACGATGGAAGAAATCGAACTAGCCGCAAACGGCAGGATCGACGCACTAATACGAGACAAAGCCGCAGAACTCGATGCCAAGCTCTACACAGCGGACATCGTACAATCAAAGATAGCGGAAGCCAAAGGAATAGATGTAAAACTATTTGAAAAACAACACGAAGAAGAATTCCCTCTCGACAACTACTTTGACGACAAAACCATGAGCGTACACCTCAAACAAGGCTCCAAACCAAAAGCCAAGAGAGGGGAGCCTGGAGAATTCGGTCTAGAAGAACTAAGTCAGCAAGAGATGCAGAAAGACGAAATAAACCGGTTAATTGAAAAAACAATAGAAGCAGCGGAAGTATCGGACGAAGGACTCATCGAAATGGAGAAAGAAGGCTCCACAGTCGTCCAGATCGGCAAATACCGCGTAGCGCTAGCGCGACCGCCTTTCTCAGAGGCACCGGAGATTACCGCGGTAAGACCTGTCGCGAAAGTTTCACTCGACGACTACGGGCTTTCAGACGAATTAATCGAACGGTTAGATCAGAAAGCGGAAGGAATACTGATCGCAGGAGCTCCAGGCCACGGAAAATCCACTTTTGCGCAGGCACTGGCAGAACACTACGAAAAAAGCGGAAACATAATCAAAACAATGGAAAAACCCCGCGACCTGGACGTAGGACCGGACATAACCCAGTACTCCGAACTAGAAGACTCCATGGAAAACACAGGCGACCACCTGCTGCTTGTCAGACCCGACTTCACAGTATACGACGAAGTCAGGAAAACAGAGGACTTTGAAGTCTACTCGGACATGAGAATGGCAGGAGTCGGCATGCTAGGAGTAGTACACGCCTCAGAAGCAGTGGACGCAGTGCAGAGACTGATAGGAAGAGTAGAACTCGGAATGATTCCACAGGTATGCGATACAGTAATCCACATCGAAAATGCGGAGGTCGCAGACGTATTCAAGCTTGAACTAACCGTCAAAGTACCGGAAGGCATGACTGAGGAAGACCTCGCAAGACCGGTGGTGCAGATACTCGACTTTGAAAACAACGCACCAAAATACGAGATCTACACATACGGAGAGGAGACAGTAGTCGTACCAGTAGAAGAATCAAGCGTAGAAACCGGAGCCAGAAAACTCGCAAGAGACCAGATCGAACACCGCCTCAGAAAACACGTCAAAAACCCGCAGATCGAATTCATATCAGACGACCACATCCGCCTACTAGTGGAAGAAGACCAGATACCGCAGATCATCGGCCAAGGCGGAGAACGAATAGACGCGATCGAAGAAGAACTCGGACTAAGCATAACAGTAGAATCAAGAGAACACTCAAGAAAAGACTCGCTCAACTACCGGATGGACGAACGCGGAAACTCAGTCATTATCCAGGTCGGCGAAAAACACTCAGGCAACGAAGTAGACCTCTTCGACGGCGACGAATACCTGTTCACCGCCACAGTCGGAAAAAACGGCGAAATCTCGCTAACCAAAAACTCCGAAACAGCAGAAAGACTTCTCAGATCCGACGCCGACAACCAGCTAGAAGTCAAAGCCTGAAAACGCCAGATTATTTAAAAAAGCTTTAAGTAACTGTTGACGTGGCACTAGGAGAGATAATCTTAACGGTTACCACAGCAGGAACACTGGCGATCGGAGCAATCTGTTTCTTCATAGTCTACACCACGTTCCAAGGCATCGACAACAAAGAAATCCACGAATTCTCACGCCGCTACCTGATGTCGATCGCAGTACTAATCCTCTACGTCTCATACCAGATGCTTTACAACACCGCGTTAACCAGCTACAGCTGGGCCAAGTTCCCTCTCTACTTCATCCTCTCACTAGTCTTCATAATACTGATATACGCCACAATAGGGTTCGAACAACTGGCGGAAAAATACGGCATCTCAGAACAGAAAAAATTAGAGAGAATGGAAAACGAAGAACTCGGCTAACGATGCTCCTTGTCCCTCTCCACACGTTTCCTGACAACCGTGTTCAACTCGTTCAACGCCTCATCCAAGACATCAAGCAGCTCCCAGCCATCCTCCTCAATGTTCGTAACGCCTTGATCGCTGTGAAGCTTTAACTCCAATTCGTAACGATGCTTCTTTCCATCGCTCTCCGACTTCTTAACTCTAAGCCTTAACTCCTCCGGCTGCTGAAGCTTCCGGCCGAGAGATCCCTGAAGCTGCTTCCTGATCTTTCTATGAACCGCAGCCTTCTCCTCGTCAACATCGAGACCGGTAACCGAGACCAGAACCATGTTCTTCTGAGACAGGTCGGCTAAAAACTTTACAAAGTCTTTAACCGTTAAAATAGCTTCAGGCCTGTCTTGATTCGTTCTTAAAACGTCAAAGCCCTCGCTCTGTCTCAACTTGTCGACCGCCTTGGAAGCTTTCATGTTTTGAAGAACAGCTGAGACGTTTCTATTCATTATCTCAGTTACAGGGATATCTGTAGCTCCCTGCTTCTCGTTGCCTCCGGCCATCTTAGAATCAGAGCCGCTTCTGCCTCCTGAGGTTCCGCCGGCGCCCTGACCTTCACGCGGCACAATAGTTTTAAGGATCTCCGTGCTTCTGAGAATACCTGAAAGCTCTCCATTACTGTCCACAACCGGTAGACGCGAAATATTATTGTCAAGCATTCTGTGACGGGCTTTTTCAATGCTTTCGTCCTCTTTAACCGTTATAACGTCCCTTGACTCCAGCAGATCGGTTTCGATCTCATCAAGCTCCTCTACTTCTTCAAACGCGTCAAGAAACTCCTGATCGGAAACAACGCCTTCCAGCTTCTTATCCTTAGTTTTAACCAGCATCTTTTCCCCCGAGTCAATTCTAAGCTCGGAAAGCTCTACAAGAGAATCCTTGTAGTCGAACTCCGGCGGCTGATGCATAACCTTTTCTACAGACGCGGATTGAGGGTTGAACTGGATGTGTCGAATCAGTTTGCGGTAGCTGACAGCTCCCTGAAGCCTGTTTTTCGAGTCGACGACAGGAATCGCCTTCAAGTTGTTTTCCTCCATTCTAGTCTTGACTTTAGAGATTTTCTCGCCTTTCTCAGCGGTTAAAGGATCTGAATTCATGAACTCTTCGGCTTTGATCCTTTCAGCTGGCTTCATCCTGTTTCACCTGTTGACAAGGAACTTGTCCGGGTTGTCGTCCATGTCGATGAACTTGTCCGCTGCTTCCCTGATTTCCTTGGCGCTGCTTTTGCCAAAGCTCATAACCTCTACTCTGCAACCCATGGATTTTAGGTGGTTGACTATGGCTGCGAAGTCTCCGTCGCCGGTTACCAGCACCACTGTATCCAGTTTTTTACTCTGCTGAACCATGTCTATCGTCATTCCAAGGTCCCAGTCACCTTTCTTCTGTCCGCCGTAGAACTCTTTCAACTCCTTTATCTTGACCTCGTAGCCGATCTTCCTCAATGCATCGAAGAAATCCTCTTCATCCGGCGTATCGGCTTTTATCACGTAGGAAGTAGCTCTTATCAGCTTCCTGTTCATCACAGCAGCGTTTAAAAGCTTCTCAAAGTCTACTTTGGAGTCATAAAGATTTTTAGCGCTGTAATACATGTTTTGGACGTCAACGTAGACGCCTACCCTTTGATCTTTGTGTATTTCTGTCATTTTATACAAAACCTCTAAGAAATCGGATTCAAACTCTCCGACTTATAAAAAATCAATTTTTGGCTAGCCTTAAAAGACTACCCTTGGAACAACTTCTGCCTAATTCCATGGAAAAAGATTTCTGCGATAAGCCTCCGAAATACCGCCGGTAACAGCTTGCCTAACAAAATAATAAGCCAATACATAAGCGACAACCTCTCCGCCGACCTGAGACGCCATGAAAAGCGCCAACGCCAGGTTCTTAGACCCGGAGCTGAAACCAACGGAACGAGAATTCTTCTCCAGCAAACCGGACAACCGGGAGATACCGTAACCAAGACCGTAGCTTACAGATACGAAACCGGTCATCAAAACCAATGCTGTGCCTAAACCTGTCAAGAACTGTAATCCCTGCGCTGAGTAGACCAGGTAGCCCTGAACGCCCATTATAGTTACTATAAGCCAGAGAGAAAGCTTGGAGAAATGATGCCGCAGATCATCCAGCAAAAAGTTCTCCCAGCGCTGAGCCCCGATTCCGGCTACCAGAGGAACACCGACAACCGCTAAGTTCTTCAAAGCCAGATCCTGGAAAACAACGTCAAGCCCAAACAAAGAAAGAAGCAGAGGCATCAACAAAACACCTAAAATAACAGATACGCCGCCTATAATCAGCGAAAGCTCTCCTTCAGCTCTTCCACGGTTAGCAAACACTACAGGAGATCCAAGCGCTGCCGCAGAAACACCTATAACCAGGAAAGCATCGCCAAGCGCTCCACCGACAACAGAGTCAATCAGAAACCCGAGAAGCGGCGTCAAAACAAATATTACAGAAAGTCCGATTCCAAGCTCCTTCAAACGATGCCTACAGGATCTCAGCTTGTCAATCTTCAGATGCAGCCCTATCAAAAAGAACAACGAAGCGATCAACGCCGAAAACATAACGTTAGAAACAATCTCGCCACGAACAAAATACGAGAGAAGCGCCGCCCCTGACACAATCGCCAGAAACTCCAAGTCTAAACTGAGTCCATGGATCGGCATACCAAAGATTACATCAGACGCGGTTAAAAACCTACTCTCTCAACTCCCGGATCCTCTCAATGTTCTCCCTGTAACTCTCT
>JBDGSH010000017.1:12504-14726 GCA_042217665.1 Candidatus Nanohaloarchaea archaeon | reverse complement strand
GGGCTTTCTGATTGCTTTTTCGAGTTTGGACTTCTACTTTTTCGAAATCCTTTTCATCTAATAAGAGTTCAAGCATTGCTTCTAAGGCTTCTGGGGAATAGCCGTTGCCCCAGTAGTCAGACGAGATCCAGAAACCTATCTCGGCTACTCCTTCTCCTTCGTTCTTTATGGCTTCAAGACCAATGAAAGGATCTTCAGAATCATCTAGCTTGACAAAATACATGCTATTTTCATCTTCCCTGTTTTCATACTCTCTTTTTTCGACATATTCCTGAGCTTCCTCGATATTATCAGGCGTCTCATAAGGATAGGTTTCAAACGCTTCCTCAACTCCCTGAGAACTCATAACTTCGAAAACCTCTTCTGCAGAAAACTTCTCTGTTGAAACTCTTTCCAGAGTTAGTCTCTCTGTATCTATCCTATCCGGAAAATAACCGTTTGAATTATAATGAAAACGGACACTCATAATTAGTAATTGCATTTCTGGCTTTAAACTTTTGAAGAATAGGCAATATATTAACTTATGGAGGAAATCAGGGAATTTTTAGAATGGTTGAGAGAAGAGTATAATATACCTTCTATATCGTGCGGAATTTATTTTGAAGGCAAAAAAGAAACAGTAGTAGTTGGAAAGTCGGACACAGAGAAAAATATAGAAGCAAATGAGAACACGAGATACTGTATAGGTTCTTGCACCAAATCTTTCACTGCACTTGCTATTCTCAAGCTCTGCGAAGAAGGAAAGCTAAACCTAAAAGATTCGCCAACTGAATATATCGAAGAATTACCTTCTGAGTTCGATAATGTGCAGTTAATCCATCTTCTCAGCCACAGTTCAGGAGTACCTTCTGATTCTGCTATTGAAGTAGTTGTAGAGGAAGAGTTTGGACTATCAGATTATGGTTACAATCTCAATTCTTCCGAAGGGTTTCTAAATTACTTAAATGACAATACAGTTAAATCCAGATTTAAACCAAGTGAAACCAAGCTCTACTACAACTCTGGCTATACAATACTCGGAATGATAATTAGCAGAGTATCGGATACCTCATATGAGAGGTTCATCCAGAAAGAGCTACTAAATTACCTGAATATTGATAAAGGAGAATTTAATCTTTCAAGTAAAGATGAAGATGTTGCTACGCCCTATAGGATATCTAATTCTAAATTAGAAGAGAGTTCTTATCCAACTGGATTCGCTTTCAATCCTGCAGGAGGCTTATTTCTGAATGCCAAGGATGCTGCCGAATATATGTCATTCCTCACAGAAGGAAGATTTAGTGAGACTTCTTTATTGAATAAATCAAATGCTGAGAAGCTTACTGAACCACAGATTTCAGCAAACCCTGGTGCGTCAATAAAAAATGATGGCAGTTACTGCCTTGGATTATACAAAACTGAATTTTTAGGAAAAACTGTTTACTGCCACGGAGGTGTCGCCCAAAGTTCAAGTGCAGGAATAGTATTTGATGATGAGGAGGGAGTAATGATAATGACCAACAGCAACACACCATTTTATCCTTCCAATATCGCCTTTGCTATCTACTCAATACTAAAAGGTAAATCGCCAGACGAAGTCCCATTTTTCAGTCTCAATAAGAAGCTGAAAGCTCTTGAAGGACTTTACTCTGATGAAGCAGGAGTATGGAAATTTGAAGTTGAGGAAGCACATCCTCACCTAAAGCTTTCACTGAAATCGGATGTAGAACCCTTTGAAGCAAAATTAGAACCTGATAGCCACGAAAAAGATAATTTGAAATTTTGGAGTAGAGCCGAAAATGGGGAAAGAAATCCTTCACCGATAGAATTTAATGAAGAAGATGGAAATAAAGTATTCTACTATCTAGGACATAGATTCGAGAGAAAGAACCAGTAAATAGCTAATTTAAACAAATCTTGAGAATAATCAGTTATGATTGAACCTTTTGTTTTCCTATCTTTGATAGTTGCTATAGACCGGAGCGTACATAATCGGTTGACGACACACCGCTAAATCCCTTTATATAGAAAGGGCTACATGACATAAGTATGGACCTCATAATTGATGAGAATCTAGAATACGAAGAGGAACTGTTTGATTTGGTTAGAGATCACGAAAATGAGTTTGATCCGCCTTTGAGCCAGGAAAAATTTGGTTTAAATGAAGATGAGGGCTTAGATAGGCTAAGTAAGGAAGAGATACTTAGGCGTAATTTTGACGCAATTTTCAGATCAAATAATCA
>JBDGSH010000017.1:0-12404 GCA_042217665.1 Candidatus Nanohaloarchaea archaeon | reverse complement strand
GTAAGGAAGAGATACTTAGGCGTAATTTTGACGCAATTTTCAGATCAAATAATCAAGGATACACACAAATATATTACGGAAAAACCGTCAAATAAACAGCTTATGAGTTAGAATTTTGAGGAAGAACGCTTACATTTATCCGGCTCTCAAAGCGAAGAAGTAAGCTCCCCATTGGGAATCTTCCTCGTAAACAGGTTTCTCCAGTATCTCCCAGCCTGTTTTCTCCGCAATTTTCTTCATATCCGGAACAGAAACCTGAACCCATTTGAAGTAGGGAGAGACCCGATTACCGACTCTATGACGCCATACTCTCTGTCCTTCATACCGACCAAGTTCTCTGTTCCTTTCCTGATATTCTTTATCCAAATCTTTCTTCATTTTTCGATAGTCATTGCTTTCTGCAATTATTATTGCGTCTTCCGACATTACCTCCTTAAGTCTTTCAAGCAGCGATTCAATATTTTCAATCTTCCCAGGCATCCCGAATCCGTTGCCGTACATTATTGCGGTGTCAAATTGTTCATCTGGGAGTTCCTTGTTTACATCAATCTGATATACTTTGAATCCTCTGTCTCGCATTATTTCCACCATTCCTGCCGACTTTTCGACACCTATAGCTTCATGACCTTTTTCTTCCATGATCTTACAAATTCTGCCTGAGCCCGCACCAACATCTAAAATCTTTCCTTTTGCATATTCAAGAAACTCTTTTTCCAAATCTCGTAGCTTATCATGGTCAACATAATAACTGACGGGAAAATCCGACATAGTCCTTTCATTATCTAGTTCTAATTTCAAATCAGAGTCGTTACCTGTCTTATAATACCTTAAAGATTTTTTACCAAACAAATCCTCAACAACTTCTAAATCTTCCTCCGACATATCTTAACTTAGAGAGAATTCTTCAAATCCTTTTTCCCGAAACATCAAAGTCTTTAGTATCAAACAAAAAAGTATAATATATGGAAATAATTGAGAAAAACTCAAAGAATAACGAATATCGAGACCAAATCCTAGAACTTCTTGCCAAATATAATGACGAAGGCACACCTCCAACAGCCCAACTGTCAAGAGAAGTTTTAGCTGAAGATGGAGAAGAACTGAGTTTTGATGAAGCAATAGAACTTTACTATGAGGAACTGACCGATGATCTGGTTGCGATGGTGGAAAAGGGCGAAGTTGTGGGATTTCTGATGATAAAGGATAAAGACCCGTATTTCAAGAATAGGGCTCCAGATTATTGGCCCTCTCTGGCAATTACTCACGCTCTTGTAGACGAAGATTATCGTAGAGAAGGGGTAGCAAGTGAACTTCTTGAATACACTATAGAAAAAGTATGTCCGAGAAAGAATCTCCCTTACTTGGTCTGGGCAACTTCAAGTGAAAACAATGCCTCACAAAGGTTTATCCAGAACCACGGATTCGAAAAAGTAAATACAATAAAAGACGACAGAAAAGAAGGAGTTCACACCCTAATTTATGCAAGAGAGATTTAGCCCTACACCCTGAACTCTTAGCTCTTCTCCCGGTCGGCGCTATCATCTTTCAGTTGCTTGTCTCGTTCCTAGCTTTCTTCACTATCTTTTCGATAAACCCGCTCTTTCCCTCTGTGTATCTGGTTCGGTTGTTTGGGTATTTCTCTGCAAGTCTTTCTTTCAGCCGGTCGTACTTCTTCGCAGCTTCGGGATGAGCGTTAAGGTAATCTTTGAACGCTGTAGTCCTACTGTAAAACTCGGTTCCTTTATCGGTCAGAGATAGGTAATGCGTCCTGTTCCCTTCAGACCCTTTCGCCAGAAAAATTCTATCTTCAAGGTCGCCATTGGGTCTATGTTCGTACCCGTTTTCTTCCAGTGTCGAAACTATACTATCGGCTTTCTCCATTTTCACGACGGCGATCATATCTATAACCGGTTTGGCCTTCACCCCTTCGATCGCTGTGCTTCCGATATGCTCAAAACCGTGGACTTTCCCTCCGAGCACCGACCTGAGTCTTTCAACCTCTTCCTCGTATTCCCGTCTCCACTCCTTTCTCTCCTCTTCCAGTCTTACTTTTCCTCTCTCAAGCCCGACCATACCAAAGCTACCGTAGAAAAAATTGATCAAGGCTTCGAATAAAACTCAGAACCTATCTTTCCAGCGTGAAAGCTATATAAAATCTAAGTACACATGTCTGTGTATGTCTACCAAGACTGTTTCCCTCAGGGAGTCGGCGTATGAAAAGCTGAAGAGGTTGAAGAGAGGTGATGAAAGCTTCTCTGACGTGGTTGAGAGAATCTCGGACCAGCAGAAACAGGATCTGAAACAGTTCAGCGGAGCCTTCCCTGAGATCGGAGAAGTTGAGGAACAGTTGAAAAAGGAGAGAGAAGAGCTTGAGATGAGGAAGTAAGAGGCGATAAAAAATGAAACTGTTAGATACCTCAGTGATAATAGGGCTTCTGCGAGGAGAGGAAAAAGCGGAAGAAATCATTGAGAACGAAGACGAAACACTCTGCACCTGTTCCCCCATACAGTGCGAACTTTACCGCGGCACAAAGCTAGCCAGAAAAACCGAAGAAGGAGAGAAAGAAGTCGAAGCACTGATCAACCAGCTAGAAAATCTGGAAGCCACCAAGGAATCAGCAAAAAAAGTAGCTGAACTACAAGAAAAATACCCGGAGATCAACACGTTCGACCTCATGATCGCAGCCATAAGCCTCTCACACCAGGCCTCACTGATCACAAAAGACAAAGACTTCCAAAAAATAGAAGAACTCGAAACCAAAATAATAAAGTAAAAAAGAATTCAGTTCCTGAAACCCGCAACTTTCTGCTTCAGGAACTCTCTCCTGTAAAACGCTGCGGCACCGATGACCGCTAACACCGCAACGACAACGAACGGAAGCGGCGAACTGTTTTCCTCACCGTTCTCAACACCGACCTTGACGGTCTTGTCCTCTACATAGACCCGGGTGTCTCTGACACCTCTGATCTCGAAGTCAAGCAGGTAGCTCTTCGCCGGAGCGGAAGCTTCTGTGGAAACCCGGAACACTGCGGTACCTGTCTGACCTGGCTTCAAAGTCCCTATATACCGGGTGGCGGAAGCGTAGTCGAACGGAAGATCGGAGGAATCCAGAACACGGATGCGGGTCGAAGAAGCCTTCTCAGAACCGGTGTTCCTGACCTTGATCATGAGGTTTTTCTCCATACCTGTCTTCAAGCTGGAGTTAACCCCAACGATCTCGAACCGCGGCTTACCCGAGAGAAACAGCTCAAAACCTGCCTCCTCAACGATCTCGTTATTGGAATCGCCGGTCGTATAACTGAGATCCACAGGAATCTGTTTCCCGCCTTTCGAAGCGTTTTCCGTTATATCAAACTCGAACGTAGCCGGCTTCGCCTGTCCGGGAGCAATGTTGCCCAACGCCTGGCGGCTGGAGAAGCTAGAAGTCTTCTCAAAACCTTCAGGAAGCCCAAGATCCAGGACAACGTTTTCAGCCGTCTTCTCACCGTTGTTAACAGCTTCAACAGTCAGCTTGGCGTTCTCTGTATCCGCTGTCAGCGTTTCAGGCACTGTCTTCAGGTTCGCCAGGTTAAGCTTGATGTCCTGAGACTGAACCGTTACAGGGATTTTCTCCGTCACTGAAACACCGTTGTCGCTGCTAACCTCCACCTTGAACTCGTTCTGGCCGTCCGGCGCGTTCTCCGCCACAAGAACCTCTGTAGTAACGTAATATTCCTGTCCAGGCAAAACCTTCCCGAGAGAGTAGTTTCTCTGCCTGTCAGGCTTCAGCTCAAACGGAAAACTGTCCTGAATCCGAAGTTTAACGTTTTCAGCCGCATTACTACCTGTATTCCTGATCTTAAACGTTATCTCCGCATCTTCACCAGACTGAACCGGTACCGGATCTGTCTGAACCAGTACCGCGTTGAAACCTACTGTGGAACGGGTTTGAAAAGTTTGAGATGCTGCAGCCCCTATAAAAAGGAGCGTAAATGCCGTGATCAAAAGTTTGCGTGTTTTCATTGATTGGATTCACCTCTAGTATTGTTTTGGAAAAACTTCAATCCTTTAGCGGAGTCGCCTGTAAGATAACGGTCGTAAAGTATCAGTGAGGAAGGAATAACTGTGAAAGCGGTTACATAAGCCATTGTAGTGGTCAAAGTCAGCAGGGTTCCAAGATCGGAGAGGAAGGTTACCCTTCCGAAGTTCAACGTCAGGAAGCCGATGTTAGCAGCGATCAAACCGATAGTCATAGGTACAGCAATGCCCTCAAGCGTCTCCGAAATAGCTGGCTGTATTTCCAGGTCTTTCCTCTCCTCGATATACCGGGATATAGGCTGTATCCCGAAGTCGATAGCGATTCCTATACCCATAGAGATCGCGCCAGAGGTTGCAGGACTCATATTAAGCCCTAACCAGCCGAAAACGCCGAAACCAGCAGCTATACCGAACACAAGTGTCTGAAGCGACGCCAGACCATGGAAAACCGAGCGAAACAGGATTATAACGGTCAGTACAACGCCGAGGATCGCCGCCATGCTGGTAACCGACATAGTCTGGTTGGTCTGCCGCTGGAACGCCTCGTCAATATACGGCTGGCCGGTGTACCGTGCTTCAAGGCCGGGAGGCCTATCAATGGTCTCAACCGTCTTCCTGATAGTCTCCGCCATATCCTGCTTCTGTTTTTTCGATAGACCTGTAGCCTCAACCTGTATAAGAGTCGAAGTATAGTCTTTGGAGATGTACTGGCTCCATCGCGGCTCTCCAAGCGTTGAAAGCGTTTGCTGAACCTTTCTCTTCGACGACGGAATCTCCTGGAATAGCTGGGACGCGGAACTTACCGAGACAATTTTATCAAACGATCTCAGGTCGTTCGAAACGGTCTTAACGTATCTCAAGGCTTCCGGATTCCTGATGTCCCGTACCTCGTTGGAGTTGGGATGGTCCGGATCGGTCTGGATCAGAACGGTGTAGGAGGTTCCGGTGTTTGAGGGAAACTCTTCGCTGATCGTGTCGAAGGCCTTCATCACCGGCATCGAGTCCGGAAGGATATCCTCCTGGCTCTGCTCCACTGTTTTAACCCTGGATGCGCCGGAAGCCAAAACCAGCGCTATCAGGATCGCTGTCGCCAAAACTTTTCCGGGATGCCGGGAGACCAGTTCAGAGTAACGATTCATCATTACTCCGACCACCTCTCGTACTTGATGATTAACGCAGGCGTCAAAACTATAGCTGCGAGCAGTGTCAATCCCTCTCCCAGCGCCAGCGTGATACCGAGATCCCTGATAAAGGATATCGACGCCAGAAGCAGCGCGAAGAAGCCTACCAGATCCGTGGTGGAGGACCCGAGAACCGCCATCCCTGTGTTCGGCATCGCTTTGTATACTCCTTCCTCGATCCCCAGCTCATCGATCTCCTCTATGGTTCTCTCCGCGATGAAGGAGCCGTACTCCACGCCGAGGCCGAGAAGCATCGAACCGATAGAGATTGTTGCGATGGTGAGCGGGATTCCTAGATGCCCCATGGCTCCCAGCGCCCAGATCAGTCCAAGGAACAACGGAGCGAAGGTGGCGGGACCGAAGAACACCCCTCTAACTATAATCAGTAGTCCAAGTATCAGAAGCGATGCGATCGCGATGATGGAAACAGTGTCCGATATCAGAACGTCTGACAAAGTGCTTCTCATAACAGGGACTCCTGTCATTTTGATCCTATAGCCAGGATACTTCGGCGCTCTCTCAATATTTCGGTTTATAGTTTTCATAGCTTCCTCAATGTTCTGCTCAGTCATCTCCTCACTCAGCTTTACGAACATCAGGCTGGCGGTGTAGTCGCGGTTGGTGAAGCTGGCATCCGACCTCTGAAGCCTTTCCTTCACCACGGACTTGTTCTCAGGAACCTCGTTAAACAGTGAAGCCATAGAGTTAACCGAATCAATTATAGGCTCGGATTCAAGACCATTCTCCAGGAACTCCATGGTCCCCAGAACGTGGGGATGACGGATATCGCCGACCGTAGAATTCTGTTTAGGTTTCTCGTTCAGCTGGAAAAGAATAATGATTGAATCAGTGTTGCCGAACTTGGCCTGGACCTCTTCCTGGGTCGCGATAGGGTTAAGCGTATCGGGAAGGCTGTCCTGGAAATCAGTCTGAAGCTGGATCTTGGGAACCCCCAGCGCAAGAAAAACAGTTAACGCAACACAAGCCAGAATAACCTTGTTGGTATGCTCAAGCTGAAGCTCAGCCAGCTTCCTCAGAAGCCTTCTCATTCGCCAAAAATGTTATCGATACAAAAACTTAAAACAGTTGAATGAACGTTCAGTCAATAAGCTATGTCGCTGGACAAAGTATTCAGAACCGAGAACGAAACAAAACAGCAGATCATGGAGGCAACGTTTGAGGCTCTGCTCCAGAACGGTTACTCTGAACTTTCAATCCAGGAGATCGCCGATCGATTCGATAAAAGCAAATCGCTGCTGTACCACCACTACAACGGAAAGGATGAACTGTTGCTGGAGTTTCTGGAAAAGCTGCTGGAAGAGTTCGAAGGCGACATATGCAGATGCGAAAACAGGAACCATAGAGAAGAACTTGAAAAGATCGTTATGCTTCCGTTCGAACTATCGGAAGATGAAAGAAAGTTCGCGGAGGCGATAACCGAGCTTCGATCAAACGCGATCCACGATCAACGATACCGCGAAAGGTTCGATCGTTTCGATCAACTGGTATCGGAAGAGATCGAAGAAACTATCGCCGCAGGCATCCAAGAAAACGAACTCCAGAACGTCAACGAAGAACGATTCGCCCAGCTCTTCACAACTCTGATCACAGGAACCCTGTTCCGATCCCAGACAACATCGAACGATCTGGAAGAAAGCCGACGAATGATCGAAGAAATTCTCGAAAAAGAACTCTTCTCAAATTAAACCTTCTGATTTTCCGAAACCCAGAGTTCCAGTTGAAATCAGGGCCTCAGAATTTTTCTAGTGTTTTTCAATTATTTTTCAACTCACCATAAAACAGATCCGGAAAAATCCAGAATTCTGTGCTTTCAGATCTTCTACCGCGTTTATGGTACTTGAAAAATTTTTCAATTAATAGAAAGAAACTAGAAAAATCCGGACTGAAGCTTTTTTAGTACCCCTATACTAACTATTTCACAGCGATGGGCTTGCTCAGCTTTCTCAGAAAGAATGAAACGCAAAAGGGCTCCGAACCGAAAGGTTCAGTGAAAGAGCTGCGATCATTTGTTTCCGATAGAATCGATGGTTTCGAATCAGATGTGAGTTTTCTGAAACAGAAAGTGGAACAGTTGGAGAATCAGAACTCCGAGTTCAGAGAGACCAGTTTCGAAACCTTACAGATGATCCAGCAGAGGCTGGACCGGATGGAGCAAGAGTTCTCCGGCTTCGGTTCTGAGGTGGAAAGGGAGATTGACAGTGTTCAGCAACGCGTGGAATCTCTGGAAGCAAAGTATGAGGAGCTGGAACGTGAGCTTGAACGAGAGGTAGAACGGCTGGACAAGCAGAAACTGGACGGGAAAGACGCGGCCAGGATCCAAACAGAGGAAAACAAGAGAATAGATACTTCAAGGCTCTCCAAGAAGGAGGAAGCCAAGGTAAGAATCCTGGAACGGTTAAAGGAAGGTAAGAGCAAGGGAGAAGTCAGGAAAGAGCTGGAAGAGAATGTTTGCAGCCGCCAATGGTTCTACAAGGCATGGGACGAGCTGGAGGAACAGGCGTTCATCGACAGCGGCGAAGCACTGATGCACCCGGAAGACTATAAGAAAAAAGCATTAAACCGGTCAGAAAACTAGTTTACGCCTCAACAGCTTTCTTCTCGAGCTGGTCTCTGGTAAAGATCTCTAACTTACTAGAGCTGGCTCTTCCGGAACGTGACATGCCGAAAACGTATTCAGCGCCTGCTTCCTCAGCTGTCTCGACCTCTTCATTATCTATCTCAGAGTCAAACGCCACAGCAAAACATTCCCTGTTCGCGATCCGGTTCTTTTTATCCACAGGCAGTTTCTCCTTCTCTCCCAGGTCTTCATCCAGTACAGCGGCAGCTCGAGAACCTATAAGATCTTTTAAAACCTCTAACGCTTTTTCACGCTGCTGCTCCGACAGTTCTTTATCTTCCACCGAAGGATTCTCTGTATACTTCACCGGTTCTTTGTCTCTCAGCGCTTCGAAAACCTTCTCCTTACCTAGCTCCTCCACTTCTTTGTCTTCAGGAGCTCTAGCGATGAAGTCAGGATCAGCTTTCTGCTTAAGCTCTTTCAGAATCAGGTCTCCACCTCTGTCGCCGTCTAGAAACGCTGTAACCTGTTTCTGCTGTGTTATATCCTGAATGTTCTCTGGTATGGATGTTCCTCCGATCGCTAGCGCGTTCTTAACGCCGTACTCCATCAGATTTATGAGGTCTGCCTTGCCTTCGACCAGTATTAATTCGTCGGAGAGCTGTACTTCTGGTCCGGCTTCAAAACCTCTGTATTCTGTTGTTTCGGAGGTCCTGAGCTCTTTTTTGATCTCTTCTGTGATCTCCGTCTTTCCCGGCTTCTGGTCGTCGATCTGCTCCAGTAACTGTTTCGCCCGTTTGACTATGTAGTCGCGTTTGGAGGTTCTCTGGTCCTCTATCTTCTCTACCTTGATCTCGGCGTTGGAAGGACCTATTCTGTCCAGGGTTTCGAGTGAAGCTCCGAGTAAAGCTGTCTCGGTGGCGTCCAGCGACGAAGGAATCTCTATAACTCCTTTTGAACCTGAGCTGTCGCTTTCTACGTCTACCTCGATTCTTCCGACCTTTCCTCTTTCCTGCAGCTCCCGCAGGTCGAGTTCGTCGCCTAGAAGTCCTTCTGTCTGGCCGAAGATAGCTCCTACGACGTCAGGTTTCTCTATCATTCCTCCGGCTTCAAGACTGGCTTTGATTACGTATTTCGCTGAGTTCTGTGCGACCTTACCCATTTCTGTACTCCTCCATTGCCTCTCTAAACTCTTCTTCAGCCAGCGGAATCTTAAGTTTCTTTCTTCCAGAGCTGTGGCCTGAGATAATCGCCGGTTTCTCACCTGTAATCTCTTCTACACGTTTAACCAGCTCCTGGTTGGCCTTACCGTGCTCAGCTTCGTTTTCAAGATAGAACCGGTACATAGAGCCTTTCTCTACACGGAATCCTTTGGAATCGGGCTCGACTTTGACGTAGATCTCGGTCATTTTGGGTTCACCTGAGGATAAATAGGGATTTTGCTGCCCTGTAACCCGGCCAATCATGGTCTCCACCCTCTCGGAGAGACGGTCTCATGGCCGCTGACCGCGGGGCAGCAAGTAAAGAATCGGGGCGAAGAGTTAAACCCTGCATGGTTTACTGCCAGAAGATTCCTTTCTCTGGCACAGGTTTGAACGATGCCTGACGGCTTTTCGTCTGTATCGGTTCCTCGCCATGGTACCGATGGATGTACTGGAAGTAGGAGTTCAGCTTTTCACGGGCAAACTCGCCGTCGTGCTCCACCATCTCCTCCGCCACAAAGAAGTAGAACGCCCATTTCAGGAAACGGTTCAACGGTCTCGCAACTATACGCGGGAGAAATGTGACTCCGTTAGGAATATCGTTATACATCAGATACGTCTCAACGTCGTATTCGACCTCGCAGAAGTTGTTGTCGCCTGAAGGAGCCGAATTGGTTTCAATCGTTGTCTCCAGCTTCATTTTTCCGTGATCGCTTGGTAGATCATGGAACCCCATCATAATCGACTTGAACTCGCCTGAATCAAGGTTCTCCTCGTAGTAGGTTTCCTCAGGCCTTCCCAGATCGATGCTCTTGAACAACGGCTTGTGATCTTTATAGATGTTAGGTACGTGAGGCGCCCTGTACCAGCCTACGCGCTGTTCAATCTGAACCCATTCGCCCTGGAACAGCTCGTATTCGCTCCAGACATCGTCGGCGTCATCGCTTGGATCCGGAAACCTGAACCAGTACAGGATGCCTTCCGCTATACTGCCGAGCCAGCTCTCACTCATCTGTTCTCACTTCCATGGCGCATGGTACTCCGATGCTCCGGATTTGTGAATGGTTTTCTCGACGCCGAAACGCTCCCGCATCAAATTAGTTAGTCGAACAACTTTCTCCTCGGCCTCCTCCTTGTATTTCTCGATCTCGCCAGAGTAAAAGTATTTGTACCAGAGACCGGCGAAGAAGTCGTAGATCTTCGACTTTTCAAAGTTGGAGAGATTCTCCTTCCTCAAACCTGTTTTTTGTTTATGACTTGGCCACGGGTACTCCTGCTGGGGTTCAGGCCCCCACGCTTCCGGCTCTCCGCCCGGAAACGTTGTTAAGACTTCTGCTGACACGCTTACCTTGGCTTTGTGGAAATCGCCTTCCCTGTCGTACTCCTCCAGGTACTTGAGTGATGCAACGGTAAGACCTATGCTTATCCTTATCGTGGTGTACGGGCTTTTCTCTATATAAGCGTAGAGACGCGGCTTGTCCTTCGGACTGGAGGAGTCGTACTCCTGTCTGTCGCTGTGGTCTACCCTGTCGACTCCGAGCTCTTCAACCAGTACGTCCCTGAAGTCACGCATAACTCTGGCAGGATCCTCGTTTATGTAGAAAATATCTGTTTTGGAGCCGGCGTCTTCCTTTTTTCGAAACATTTTTACTGGCCTCCGACGTTTTGACGTATTCGTTCAAGCAGTTCGTCGACTTTTTCCTCTACAGCGTCCTCCCAGCCTTCCCGGACGTGTCCGTACAGGAACTTTTCGTAGAGGGCTCGATACGCGTAGTACCAGAGGTTTCCTCTCCATCCTGAAGTATTATACTCTGTTACGAGTTTTCCTTTGATCTGAAGGTCTAGCTCGCCTTTATCTTTGTCGATTACGATGAAGATCTCCAGTTTCTCCTGCGTGTACTTGTCAAACGCTTCAACCGTCTCCACCTTCGCCTTTAAGTTGTTGTTTTTGGCCTCCTGGCGGTGCTGGGTCTCTGATACATGGTCAAAGCTCATACGGCGCTCTAAAAGGTCTTTTATCTCCGGGTAAGTGCGTTCCGGCTCTTCCAGCTGAAGCGTCTGGCGTCGCCGTACAACTTCTTCCTGTATCTTCATCTCAAGAGAAAGTTCTCGGTGTCTGAATAAAAAATGGAGTGGTTTACTGGCGGCCTCTGCATTCCGGGCAGAGAAGCATGCCTTCCGACTCCTGAAGGTTCTCGGAGTAGTTTTCGCAGCTCTCACATGTTCCGGACTGTGTCTCGACGTTCGGCGTTGCAGGACGGTCCATTTCCTCTCCTTCGCCGATGATCTCAGCGAAGCCGGGCCATGCCCTGATAATATCGGACTGTGTCAGTATCCCTACAAGCATGTCGTTTCTGACCACGGGAACACGTGAAACATTGTTTCTGGCCATAGCCATCGCAACATCGTCCAGAACTTCGTCCTCCTCTGCTACGATCAGGTCGGTGCTCATCACATCTTCCACAGTTGTTTCACGTGGATCTTCTCCGTTTGAAACCACTTCGTAGACGATGTCACGACAGACAATAACTCCTACAGCTTCACCGTCGTCGACTACAACCAGTCCTCTGATCTCTTCTTCCTTGAGTAGTTGAGCTGCTTCGACAACTGATTTTTGTTGTTCAACTGCTATTACGCCGTCGGTCATGACTTCCTTGATTGGAACTTCTCGATTCATGTGTAGAGGTTGACGGGCTAACTCTAAATAAGCTTGGGTAACTACCCGGTAAACTGCTTCAAGCCGCTCTGTCTGTCATCCTTACCGAACAGGCTCTTCAACGTCTTGTTCAGAATCAGGATCTGCTGCCTCACATACGGAGAGATCTCGTACTCATCGATAATATCCTTCGACGGATTCATATACTTCTTGATCGTTCCCTCAGAAATCGTCAACAACACGTTTCCGCCGCATTCAGGGCATTCAGCCGTCGTCTTTCCCGAGGCAGCGATAGTCTGATCAGTCATAGGAACCCGCCTGAACTTGGTGTTACAGTCGACACAACGCATCTCCTGAGACGAAAAAGCGTTCAAGTTACCCTTGATATCCGGTATAAAGTGCTTGTTCAAAAGCAGCTCCGCCACACGGTTCTCATCAACCGCCTTCAGCTTCTCACCAAGCCCTAGCTGCGCAGAAGTCTTCTCACTCATCTCACCCAGCGTAACATACTCGCTCTGAACCGGAGCATTCTCCACCGACTCCGTATCATGCGTAAAACCATGCCTAAACGGTTCCTCGGAATGCACGACGTCCTCACCGATCTGGATCTCGTTCTCAAGATTCCAAGGCTTCTTATACTCCAAAGTCTCCTCGTAAAAGCCGAGAGGATACTCGTCAACGGTTTCAATCGCCCAGGCCTCGTCATCAACCTCATCAGGATTCAAAACCGTCGATAAAATCAGCGGAGCGTCCATAGTGCGTGCTCCGG
>JBDGSH010000016.1:0-2993 GCA_042217665.1 Candidatus Nanohaloarchaea archaeon | reverse complement strand
TGTGGAGTTTTTCGCTGAGTTCTGGATTCTGTTTCTGTATGCTGTTTAGAGTTGCTGAGTACAGGAGGTGGCCTGTGGAGTGAGGTAAGAGACTGTTGTTTTGAGGCTTACACCTTATTTCGATTGAATTGATCACGTTAAAATCTTGAGAGAGAGTTTTTAAGTCTTCTTTGCATACTATCTTCCTGCTTTTCCAGGACATTCATTAATCTTCTCAAGAAATGGTATGCTATGGCTAAAAACTTTGTGTTTAACTTTGGATATGATACCTCCCATGTGACTTCTGTGCTCGGCGCTGAAAAGGTTGAAGAAGGCTCTGATATTGTATTGATAGTGCCTGAAGAGAGTGATGAGCGGCAAGAAAGAGCGATTAAAGAAGTTAGTAGATATGTGAAGGAACTTTCTAAAGATATCAGTGTTGAGGTTTTTCCCGTTTCAGAAGATTTTGAAACTCGATTCCTGCAGATCAAGAATATATTGAAAAGACTGGAAAATGTAATCTTGAGTCTTTCAGGTGGCTCGAGGGACGTTTTAGTACCTCTCTGTATCGTTGCCTCAACCTCTCCTGATCTAATTGAAAATACATACTTTAGGAGCGATATAGATTCAGAGCTAGAGAAAGTGAATCTGCCTTCATTCAGAGAACCGCCTAACGAGACAGAAAAAGAAATAATAAACGCGATGGAAGACGACTATTATTCGATTTCCGAACTTGAGGAAGTCACAAAATTTTCCAGTTCAACTCTCTACAGAAATATCAAGAATTTAAAGCAGAAAAACCTTGTTAAAGAGGAGAAAGAAGACAAAAAGCTTTACAGAACGACTATCTCAGCCAGGATGTTAAAGACTTAAGATCCACGCCAAAACCTTTCTCTCATGCAGCGGTATAGAAACCTGATAGACGACTGGAACAAGTTCAGACAGGAATCCCAAGAACCGATCACCAGGACCGTCAGGAAAAACCCGTTGAAAGCCGGGGAAGACTTCGAACAACGACTAAAACAAAATTTTAAACAGGTGGAGGAGTCCGAATGGAATCCGGAAGTGTACAGGCTGCCGGAAACCAAGAAGCCTGGCGACTCTGTTCTTCACTGGCGAGGAGAATACTACGTACAGGAGGAAAGCGCCTCACTGCCTGTAAAAATTTTGAAACCGAAAGAAAACGATGAAATACTTGACATGTGTGCCGCTCCAGGCGGAAAAACAACGCAGATCGCAGCAGCGATAAAAAACAATGGAAAAATCATCGCCAACGACCAGTCCAGCAAAAGACTTCAAAGCCTGACAGCCAACAAGTACAGAACAGGCAGCGCAGCCGCCGCAACCACAAACTACGACGCCAGAAACCTGCCAGAAAACCAGAAATACGACAAAATTCTCTTGGATGCGCCGTGCAGCGGCGAAGCCGACAGAGCCCGGCGAAACTTCGAGGCAGCCGACAAAGAAGAAATAAAAAACCTCTCAAAGCTTCAAAAACAGTTAATAGAGAAAGCAGAAAAACTTTTGAAAGACGATGGAACGCTGGTCTACTCAACATGCACAATAGCGCCGGAGGAAAACGAAGCAGTCGTTAAACACGCAACGGAGGAAACAGATCTGAAGCTGAAACACGCAGAGACATAGGCACCGCACACAAAAGGAGTGAAACAGTTTAAAGGGCAAAAATACGGCGAGCAAATGTCTAAAACCGTTAGAATCTACCCGCATCACTTGAACTCGGGAGGGATCTACGTTGCCAAGCTTGGAAAATAAAGGCTGGAACTACCTTGAAGAACAGTTCAACGTCTCTAGAGACGAGTTAAGCTGTTACAGGTTTGAAGAACGGGCCGGCAGCCTCTGGCTGGTATCGGAAAAACTGGAGACGGAGCTGGAAACACAGACAAAAGGTATCAGAGCTCTGCGAGACAGAGACCAGGGCTTGAAACCGACAACCTATTTTCTACAGCTTTTGGGAGACAAGATCAAAAGAAACATGGTCAAAGTAGATAGAGACGAAGCTCTAAAGCTTTTGAGACGAGAGGAAATGATTGAGCGTGATCTAGGACAGGAAGGATACGTCGCGCTCAGGTACGAGGGAAGGGTTCTCGGCTGCGGCTTCTACAAGAACGGGAAAGTCTCCTCCAGGATTCCAAAAGCACGGAGCCAGGAACTGGAACAGGTCCTCAGCTCTTGAGATCGCCTATAAACTGTAGACCAAAGTTCAGCATCATCAAAACGCTTAACTGCAACGCAATATTCGCAGGATCCAACTTCAACTGGAAAAGACTGATGCCATACCCTGCGTTCGCCTTTATAGACCGGAAGCCCAGGAACACGACCGCTATCGTCACCAGGTCGACCCATTTATTGGTTTCAATCATCCCTGCAATCCCGTCAATAAAACCTTCTTCCTCTTCTACTCTGATTGAACTCGAACTTTCTTCCTCATCACCCATATACTCGAAAAGATAGATAGCTCCCAAAAGAACCGAAGCCTGGATGAAAGTAATCTGTGTAGTAGCCATTGGTTCAAGAAGCTCCGAATAGTTTAAGCCGGCTTGAGTATAGATTACGTAAGCATTCATTCCTAGAGCAGCGATAGCTAGCTCATCTATTTTCTTCATCTTCTCAAGCTGTTTTGTCATACTAGGCCGCGACACTTGCTACCACATAAACGTATTTCGAGACCGTGTATTTAACTTTTCCAGCCCACCAATCGCTCCATTTATAAGTTTTAACCGAGACTGTAACCATACTGGCGGCCAGAGCGAGGGGGCAACACCCGTACCCATTCCGAACACGGAAGTAAAGTCCCTCAGCGATCTGACCAGTACTGCCTTACGGCGGAAGCGTCAGGACGCTGCCAGACCACTTTTACCTTTCCACCTTCGGTTCTTCCTAAAACTAGGAAGCATCTAAACCATTGAAAAACTTTTTCAAGGCTTGAAAATGACAGATAACGAAAAAGACGTACACGGATTCGTGCCGGACGAAGATCAGGCAACGGACGAAGA
>JBDGSH010000015.1:0-5064 GCA_042217665.1 Candidatus Nanohaloarchaea archaeon | reverse complement strand
GTATCAATAATAGGGATCTCAAACGATCTCAACTTCACAGAGTACATGGACTCACGAGTAAAATCCTCTCTGTCGGAGGAAGAGATCATCTTCCCACCTTACAACGCTTTAGAGCTCAGAGAGATCCTGCAGGAACGCTCAGAGGTAGGTTTCGTGGAAGACGCGCTCCAGGACGGAGTAATATCCAAATGCTCAGCGTTAGCAGCACAGGAACACGGAGACGCTCGCCGAGCACTGGACCTTATACGCGTCGCAGGAGAACTAGCAGAACGATCAGAGGAAAAAAAGATACTGACGGATCACGTCGACAAGGCACAGCAAAAGATAGAGCGTGACAGGGTAGTAGAAACAGTAAAATCGCAGCCAAAACAGTCCAAACTGGTGCTGTACACAATACTCGACATGGCGGAGGACGAAGAAGAGATCGCCACAGGAGACGTCTACTCAGAGTACAAAGAGCTCTGTGAAGAAGTAGATGTCTCAGAGCTGACGCAGCGAAGAGTCTCAGGCCTGATCTCCGAGCTCGACATGCTGGGAGTAATAAACGCCAAAGTAATTTCCAAGGGCCGTTACGGCAGAACACGCCAGATCAGCGTCGATCTGTCCGAACAGATAAGAAGCCAGATCAGAGAGCTCGTAGAAGAAAAATTTTACCTTTAAACAGTTTTGAGGGGTTAAAGGAGGGGTAAACTTGAACAAGAACGCAGTCAAAGAACTAACCAAGCAAGGATGCATAGTAGACAAAGACGTAGCTGAAACGCTGACAGACGAAGATATAAAGGCAATAAAACAGCTTGACTCAGCTCCTATGTACATAACAGAACGCATGCTAGATTCTCTGCGCTCAAAAACCCCTGAACAAACCTCCGAGATCTCAAAACTCCAGGAAACAGGCGAACATAAAGATTCTGAAGCCTCCAGCGACAGAGAAGATAACCAGGAAAATCCAGGAGAGACGGAAACTCAGGCCTCTGAAAGAGAGTTCGACGGTTCTAAAGACGTCAAGATTCTGGAAAAAGACGACAGAAGAGAGTTCAACACCAAAGTAGAAGTTCTGGACGAAAAAGATATTTCAAAGGAGGAGAAAGACGTTCCGGAGTTTCTCCAGTACTACAACGACCGCTACGACAAGATGAAAAAACTTCTGATGCGGAGAAAGGAGCTTCAGTCCGCAACCACGCTCAACCGTTTAGAAAGACGGCAGGAAGGCGACGAAGCCACGGCCATAGGACTAGTCAAAGACAAGTACTCAACCAGCTCCGGAAAATGGATAGTAGAGCTGGAGGACAAGACAGGAACGTTTAAAGCACTGATAGACGAGAGAGAAGGCGAGAGAATCGTTCCGGACGAAGCAATAGGCGTGATAGGAAGCATGGGTGGCGACATAATCTACGTCAACTCTGTAGTGAGACCGGATCTACCGATCCCTCAAGGCGTAAACACCACGGAGGAAAAGGTTGAAGCCGCATACATCTCCGACCTCCACATAGGATCGGAGGACACCCGCCACGACAAGCTGGATCAGTTCGCAAAATGGCTTAACTCCAAAGAAGCCAGGAACATAGGCTACCTGGTAATAGCGGGCGACATGGTCGAAGGCGTAGGCGTATACCCCGGACAGAAAGACGAACTCCAGGTAACCAATATCTACGACCAGTACGAAATGTTTGAAGAATGGATAGAGAAGATACCGGAAAACATACAGGTATTAGTCTCTCCAGGCAACCACGACATCGCCAGACTCGCGGAACCGCAGCCAAGGCTGACAGAGAAAGTGCTTCCGAACGCTTCACAGCTTAACAACGTTCACCTGCTTCAAAACCCGCAGACAGTGCGTCTACACGGCGTGAAAAGCCAGGGAATCGTCAACCTGCTCTACCACGGCCACTCGTTCGACAGCCACGTCGACAGCATACAGGACCTGAGGGAGAAAGCGTACCAGCAGCCGGAACACGTCATGATAGACCTGCTGAAGAGAAGACACCTGGCACCTACTTACGGATCCAACAACATGTCACCGGAAGAAGAGGACTACCTCGCGATAACCGAAAAACCGGATATCTTCGTCTCAGGCCACTTCCACTCCCACTGCAACGAAAGCTACAAAGGCGTCAACGTCATAAACTCATCCAGCTTCCAGGAACAGACAGACTTCCAGAAACGCGTAGGCCACGAACCCGACCCAGGCAAAGTAACCATCGTAGACTTCAAAACCCGCAACACAAGAATCAAAAAGTTCTTCTAAACAATGAAAACCGAAGAATACTTTGAAAAAATACAGAAACAGACAGACAGAGCATATGACGTGGCGGAAGAAGCAAGAGACCAGTCAAAGGATCCGGAGCAGCGCGTGGACATCCCTGTCGCCACAGACCTCCCGGAAAAGGCTTCTTCACTGGTCATGGCAGCTCAATACCCGGAGCTCGAGGACCAGGGCGTTCCGGACAGGATCAGAGAACTGGAGGACGAGTACGGCAAAAACGATGAACGCGTAGCGTTCCAGATCGCACGAGAAATAGCACAGGGCGACTTTTACGAGTTTGAAGAGAAGGAAGAGGCTTGCTCCGCTGGAATCCGTGTAGGCGTCTCCTACATGACCGGAGGAATCACTACAGCGCCTCTGGAAGGCATCGGAGACATAAAAATACGGGAAAACAGTGATGGAACAGAATACCTAGCTGTCTACTACTCAGGTCCTATAAGATCTGCGGGCGGAACCGCTTCAGCCATGAGCGTTCTACTAGCTGACTACGTGCGCTTAGGAGTAGGACTAGACAGGTTCAAGCCTTCAGAAACCGTTGTAAAACGTTACGGAGCCGAGGTAGAGGACTACTACAACAGGGTTACCGCCAAGCAGTACAACCCGGAACGGAAGGAGACCGAGATGATCGCGGAGAACGTCCCTATAGAGGTTACAGGATCGCCGACAGAGCAGCTGGACGTCTCAAACTACAAGGACCTGGACAGGATCGACACAAACCGGATTAGAGGCGGAATGTGTCTCGTATACCTTGACGGACTGCCTTTAAAAGCTCCCAAGATCGAGAAACGTATCGAAAAATGGGGTGAAGACTTTGGCCTGGAGCACTGGAGCTGGATTGAAGACTACCTGGAGCTGCAGAAAGAGATACACTCCTCCGACTCGGAAAACGAGGAAGACGCAGAGGGAGAGAATTACACGCCTTCAGACAAGTACCTGGGCTCGCTTACCGCGGGAAGACCGGTCTTCTCACATCCAGGAGAGAAAGGAGGCTTCAGACTGAGGTACGGCCACTCCCGGACAAACGGCCTGGCAGCGGTTTCATTCCATCCCGCAACTATGGAGGTTACAGAACGTTTCATAGCGGTAGGAACACAGCTGAAGACCGAGTACCCTGGCAAAGCAACGGTTGGAACGCCCTGTGAATCGATTCATCCACCTATTGTAAGATTAAAGGATGGTTCAGTGGTCAAGTTAGAGACGAGGGAGAAAGCGCGGGAGCTGGAGAAAAAAATTGGTGAAATACTGTTTTTAGGTGATATACTCGTACCTTACGGCGAGTTCGTGGAGAACGGAAAGAAACTGCTGCCCTCACCGTATGTAGAGGAGTGGTGGGAGAAAGAGCTGGAGGAAGCGCTGGAGCAGAAAGACGTCAAGCTGGGCAGAGACTTTTCAGACCGGGCTCCGACACCCGAAGAGGCCTTAAAAATATCAAAGAAGCTGGATATACCGCTGCATCCGCGCTGGACGTACCACTGGCGGGAAACAAGTATAGAAAACTTTGAAGCGCTCTATGAATCGTTGAAAAACGATGAACTGAGAGGCAAAAATACTAAAGAGGCGCTTGAAGATATTCTGGTGGAGCACAAACAGGAAGAAGGCGAGATCAAGCTGAAAAAGCCTGATCTCAAGGTTCTGAAACAACTGTTGAAGCCGGGACAGGGAGAAGATCCGGACCTTGAATCCAGGGAACAGATACCGGAATACATTCAGAAGAAGTCAGGTATCGAGGTAAGGCCTCAGGCACCGCATTACTTGGGAGCAAGGATGGGGCGGCCGGAAAAAGCCCAGAAACGCACGATTAAGGGAAAACCACAGCTCCTGTTCCCATGTGGAAAGCAGGAAGGCGGAAGAATGAGAAACCTCTCCGCTTCCTACCAGCAGGAAACAGTAAGAGAATCTATAATCCACAAGAAGTGTCCTGAGTGCGGAAACCACAGCTACTTCTCATACTGTCTAGAATGCAGGGTTCCAACGAAAGATCTCTGGTTCTGCTCCGACTGCGGCAAAGAATACGAAGAAGAACAGCAGAGCTGCGCTAAATGCGGCAACGACAGATTTAACCGGTACAAATCCACGGAGATAGAGGTTAAACAGCTAGTTGATCGGGCGATGGAGAACCTGGATATAAACCAGCTTCCGGAACTTCTTAAATCGGTCAGAGGTATGAGCGGCAAACATAAACACGTGGAACCGATCGAGAAAGGCCTGTTAAGAGAAAAATACGATCTCTACGTCAACAAAGACGGTACAGTCCGTTACGACGCCTCAGACCTGCCGATGACTCACTTTAAACCAAAGGA
Source organism: Candidatus Nanohaloarchaea archaeon (assembly GCA_042217665.1). Lineage (GTDB taxonomy): Archaea > Nanohalarchaeota > Nanosalinia > Nanosalinales > Nanosalinaceae > JBDGSH01. The sequence continues at coordinate 501 of JBDGSH010000015.1, read as the reverse complement.
GATCAGCGTGTCCGTCGAAAAGCTGAGAGAGCTGGGCTACACAGAGGACATCCATGGAGAGAAGCTGGAGCACGAGGATCAGATCCTGGCAATGAAGCCGCAGGACATAGTGATACCAGACTCTGACAAGACGCTACCAGCCTCAAACTACTTTGTACGCGTCGCAAACTTTATAGACGAGCTATTGGAAAAGTTCTACGGCCTTGAACCGTTCTACAACATTGAAGAGAAAGAAGACCTGGTAGGAGAGCTTGTGATCGGGTTAGCCCCCCACACCTCCGGCGGAACAGTAGGACGCATAATAGGGTTTACAGACGCCAAAGGCATCTATTCACATCCTTACTGGCATGCAGCGAAAAGGCGTAATTCGGACGGAGACGAGGACGCTATACTGCTGCTTATAGACGGTCTTCTAAATTTTTCACGCGATTACCTCCCTGACGCTACCGGAGCACGCACTATGGACGCTCCGCTGATTTTATCGACGGTTTTGAATCCTGA
>JBDGSH010000014.1:0-4256 GCA_042217665.1 Candidatus Nanohaloarchaea archaeon | reverse complement strand
GAGCCAAACAGGACTACTGCTTCAGGCCTCAACTCCTTCTCCAGAAACTCTACAATGCCTGAATCTTCAATTTTCTCCAGGTTAACCAGTTTCTTGGCCTTCCTGAACTTTTCACCAGCCGGAGAGTAGAACGTCATCTTCGATTTCTTATCGCTCTCCACGAACCCTTTCTCCTCCAGATCCTTCAAGGCCTTCCTGACACTCGGGTACGGCATCTCAACCTCCTCGCTGAGGCCTCTGATATGGATCTCCTCAGACCTCTCAGCGAAGAATTCCAGGATTTCTCTTTCGTTGCTGGTTAATTCTTTGATCATATGGTTAATTAGTTAACCGAATGGTTAAAAGTTTAACTAGCTCTTTGTTTGGAGATGTGAATTTACTTTTCGAAAATAGAAAAATGAACTTAAAGGTGGATATTAAAGCGAATTTTAAAGAATGGTCCAGGATTTAGACAAGAAAATAGATAATTGGAGGAAAAAACTACTTGATCTCTCCAAAAGAAATCGGCTAATCAGCTTTAAAGCAACAAAAACGAAGACCTTACCTCTACAGAACTCAAATATAAATCATATTGAAGAGCTTTCTGCAGACGAAGAGCTATATATTAGGAAGTCGGAGAAAGATGTTAAAGAGGAAAATGAAGAAGGAGAAGTAATTGAGAAAACTGTAGGTACTGATCTTGACGAGATTGAGGAAAATGAACTTCTTCCTACAAGAGGGCGGGAAGAGGCACTGAACTCGCTTGATTATCTGCGTCAGAAAAAGAATTACTTTGAAAGAGAGAAAGGCGTAGAAACTTTCTATCTGGCTGTAAGTTTCTTGGAGTGGTTTGAATCTCCAAGTTCTGAAGAAAAGATAGAATCGCCGTTAATCCTGCTGCCGGTAGAAATAGAACAGCAGATTAACAGGAGAAAAAGCAGACATAACTATAAGATAAGCTATGAAGGCGGAGAGGCCTTCGTTAATCCTGCTCTGAAGAAGAAACTTGAAGACGAGTTTGGTCTAGAGCTGCCGGAAGACGAAAAAATATCAAAAGATAACCTGAAAGAATCTCTATCAGAGATTGAAGATTTAGTGACGGGAGGCCTTGATAGAGCTGAGGTAAAGAGTAAGTTTGTTCTTGGAATATTCGACTTCCAAAGAGTAAGCCTCTACAACGATCTTGAAGAAAACCGTGAAGCTATCAAAGAAGACGCGATTGTAAAGGCCTTGAATGATGATTACAGCGATATAGATGATGATGTTGATATTCCTTCTCAAGATGAACTTGATGACAAGATTGATCCGGAAGATACTTACCAGGTGGTGGATGCTGATCCAAGTCAGCAGGTGGCGATAGAAGCTGCTAAAAGCGGTAAAAGCTTCGTGCTGGAGGGTCCGCCAGGAACAGGTAAGAGCCAGACGATTACAAATATTATAGCGGAGAAACTAGCCGAAGGAGAAAAAGTTCTCTTTGTCAGTCAGAAGAAGGCTGCGCTAGAAGTAGTAAAGAACAATTTGGACGAGGTAGGCCTTGGCAGGTTTTGCCTTGATGTCCACGAAGGTAACAAGAAAAACACGCTGCAGCAGATTGAAGAAGAAATGAAGAACAACGAAACTGTTCGTTCTGACTCCGGTCAGAGCCTTGAACAGCTTAAACTGAAGAAAGAACGACTGAACAAGTACGGCGACATAATCGGGAAGAAGTTCGGAAAAATAGGTAAAACACCTTACGAAGCCATAGGAAAAGTTTCGAAGAGAGAAGATTCGCCAGTCTATGGGCTTGAAGTTAAGGACATATTTACTGTTAGCGAAAATGAAGTAGAAGAAGTGAAGAACTACCTTAGACAGCTAGAAGACTATGGATCAGAAATAAGAGAATTTGATAATCACACTTGGAAGCAGATAGAAATAAACTCTTGGGGTATGAAGACTCGCGAAAGAATGGAGTCATCTCTCAAAGGCCAAATAGATGCTCTCAACGAGATACAGGAACTCGAAGAAAGAATAGAAGAGCTCGGAGTATCGGTAGATTCGGTAAATGAGCTGCGCAAGTTTAATGAGTTCCTTGAATTTATCAAGAAATGTCCAATCGAGCCAGATTCAGCCCTATTGTCTGAGAATCTACTTGATGAGGAAGGACATATCCGGAAACTGGAATCTCTAGAGAAAAATAGGGAGGAATTACTCGAAGATCTGGAGGAAAAATACGAAGAAATCCCGGAGGTCGATGCCGAAGAACTAGAAGATTCTATGGAGGATACAGGTTTTATCGGACGCAAGATCTCTGGAGAATACAAAGAGAATAGGAAAAAGGTGCTGGAGACTTCAAGAGAAGGATATAACCCAGATCACGGTCAATTGATGGAGGACCTCGAAAAGCTGGAAGATTTAGAGGAGATAAACGAAGATATAGCTGAGCTGAAACAAGTACAAAGACTTCTAGGTAAATTATACGATGGCGGACACACAGATTGGGAAAAGGTAGAGGACTTCTTAGACTGGCTCTACAAATACTTCCAGAATGACTTCAGGACAGAACAAATTCAAGGTCTTATATCGAACGAGAAAGAGGCTTTGGAGCAATTAAACAACAGGATCGAAGAGAAGCTTGATCAATTCGATGAAGAAAAACAATTCTTCCAGGGATCCATGGACTACAGCCAGCTTAGATCAGAAGGACTTCAAATTGAGAAAGTAAAAATTAGAGAGCATATTCAAGCTATTGAAACATTTGAAAAAAGCCTTGACGGGCTCAAGCCATGGATAAACTTCCAAAGGAGACTAGAAAGTCTGGAAAACACAGTAGGAGAGAATTTTGTAGATAAATTCCTTGAGGATGATAACGAACCTGAGCTACTGAATGAGTCTTTCGTTAAGTCATTCTATACCGATTTCTTGGACCAGATTTTCAGGGAAACGGATCTTGACGAGTTTAGTTCGCGTGAAATGGAAACTGTGGTGGATGAGTTTAGAAACTTGGATAAAAAGCAGCAGGAAATAGCTAGAGACGAAGTAGTTCAAAGAATTACAAGTAATAGGCCTGATTATCAGCGACAGATAGGTGAGAGCGGTGGAATCGCACACTTGAAGAGAGAAATACAGAAAGATACCAAGCATAAGGCCTTGAGAAAGACTTTCCGAAAGTCTGCTAATGTCATAACTGATCTGAAGCCGTGCTTCATGATGAGCCCTCTATCTGTGGCCAAGAATCTAGAGAAAGGTAGTATAGAGTTTGATACTGTTATCTTCGATGAGGCTTCACAGGTTGAGCCTGAGACAGCTATCAGCAGTTTGATTCGAGCGGAACAAGCCATAATTGTCGGTGACACCAAGCAGTTACCGCCAACCGATTTCTTCCGTGCAGATGTTGAAGACGATGAGGATGTCCGTGAAGACCTTGAGAGTATACTGGATGAAACATCTACAGCACTACCGAAAGAGCAGTTAATGTGGCACTATAGGAGCAGAGATAACGAACTAATTGAATTCTCAAACCATCATTACTATGGAAATAGACTGAAGACTTTCCCAGGAAATAATGCAGAATTAGATACTGGCGTAGAGTTCGAATATGTAGAAGATGGAATGTACGATCGTGGTGGAAGCAGCAAGAATGAGAAAGAAGCAGAGAGAGTGGTAGATTTAATCGAAAAGCATGCCGAGGATAAACCTGAGAAATCTCTTGGTGTAGTTGCCTTTAGTTCCAGCCAGAGGGAGGCCATAGAGGATGAACTCTATTTGCGAAAACAGAAGAATCCGAAACTACAGAAGTTTGCATCTGAAGATAAGCTTGAGGATTTCTTTGTAAAGAGCCTAGAGAATGTACAGGGAGATCAGAGAGATGTCATGATATTCGGAATAGGCTACGGTCCAGACGAGAACGGAAAGATCACCATGAACTTCGGACCTCTTAACAGGAAAGGCGGCGAAAGAAGACTAAATGTAGCAGTTACCAGAGCCAAAGAGAAGGTTATTGTCGTCACATCCATGCAGCCAGGAGAACTAGATGCCTCCAGAACCTCAAGTAAAGGCCCAAAGCACTTCAAAAAATACCTTGAATACGCTAAAAACGACGATCAAGTACTAGAAAGAGACATTAGCGCTAACAATCAAGAAGAATTTGATTCAGAATTTGAAGAAGCAGTCTACACCGCACTTCAAGAAGAAGGTCTAAATGTAACAACACAAGTCCAAAGCTCAGGATATAGCATAGATCTAGCAGTAAAACATCCAGAAAAGCCAGGAAAATACATACTTGGTATAGAATGCGACGG
>JBDGSH010000139.1:0-5685 GCA_042217665.1 Candidatus Nanohaloarchaea archaeon | reverse complement strand
GGGGACGGCGCTCGCCGCGGTGTACGGGCTGTTGAAGGGGTCCGGGATGGAGATGGATGAACATCCTATGCTCGCGTGGCTGGCGGCGGGCGCGGCAGCCCTTGCCTTGGCCGGTGCCATGCTTCTCCTTGCCTCCTAGCCTTCGCGGCGGTAAAGCCAGTAGGAGTAGAGGAATGCGAACACTGCAATGACCGTTACAGGTCCTATGAACAGATATGTGCTGTATTCGGGGAATACGAACGCACCGATTGAGATGACCGCTGCTAATTTCATCAGCGGGCCTGCGGTCTCGTGAGTCTGCCTCCAGACTCGTTCGCTGCTCAGGGTCCACGGCGTCCGTATACCGATGAACCAGTTCCTCTCCGCCTCCTCCATTGTTTTCCCGACAAGGTAGTAGGCGGAGACCACGACGGGGATGACCATGGAAGTCGGGTTGTACCGGTATCCGAGGTTCCAGAGGACCACCATTAACTGCAAGTACCCGAAGATCCCGACGATCAGCATCTTCAGGAGGTCGAACAGGTCGGCGAAACTCTCGTAGTTCTCGCCGAGAGGATCGATACGCGGGAGATAATGGAAGAGTAGGAGGGTGAGGATTCCTGCGACAGGCGCGATCAAAAGACCAGGAACGACCGACATGTAGCTGTCCGGCTGTCCAGCGGCGTTAAAATGGACAGCGATTTTGCCGGAGAGTTCTGACATTCCGTATCCTGTCACGGCGATCGTAGCGATGAGCAGGAGGATGGCCGCATAATCTTCCCAACCGGAGCGCATATTTCTTTTGTATCAGGAAGCCTTATTAGCCTTTTACAGGAGGTTCCTCGGGATAGAGATATCGGGTTTGCGAGGCTCCTGTGATGCTCCCCGGCCCCGTATCCTCCTTTTTAACTGTGGAGAGCTGGTGTTCCTCCAGCATCCTGTACTCGTCTTCAACACCCACACCGGCATAATCCACGGGTTCCAGGTTGTGGTTCTCGTACCGTTCTCCCAGTGCTTCCGAGAAAATCTCTGATTTTCGACATCAGATTCGGGTCCGGGTGCTTCCGCTCCCCCCCGGGATTTCCGTTTCTATGCCCTTCAGATCGCCAGGTAGACCGCGAGGATTATGAGGCCGCTGCCGGCCAGCCTCTGGACTATCCTCTCCTCCTCGAATACGTATCCCCCGAGAAGGACGCTGACCGGTATAGTGACCTGCAGGACGGTGACCACCCTTGCGGCCGCCGCCAGCGAGAACGACAGGAATATGAGCACCGAGCCTCCGCCTATCAGAAGACCGAGGAGTATGAACTTTTTCTGCAGCAGCTCTTCCACGGAAGGTAGACCCTCGCGACGGTGCAGTAGGGCTCCGAACCCGGTCACCATTACAACGTACACCAGTACCGTGAAGACGTAGGGTGACATCCTGCTGGTGGCGAAACGGTCCGCCAGGGAGGTGATGGTGTAGAGGACCGCGGCCACGAGGGCCAACTGTGCACCCCTTCGCGACAGGTTCTTCACAGGTGCAAGCAGGTCGTCGCTGTCCGAGAGTATGAGATATGAGCCGGCAGCGGCCGCGGCGGCCGCCAGGTAAACCTGCTGGCTCAGGTCCGCTCCCAGGACCACCGGTTCGAGGAAGGCCACCATTATCGGTGTGAGACGCTGGAGCGGTGCCACGATGGAGAGGTCCTCAAGGCTGAGAGCCTCTATGGTTACCGCGAGAGCGACCACGTTCACGACCCCGGAGACGAAGGTCGCACCGGCCACCTCCCAGCTTATCGGCGGGGAACCCTGAAGGAAGAACCAGAGCCCCACAGGAAGGACGAAGACGAAGCCCATGAGGGACGTTACAAAGCTCAGCTTCAGGGTGTCGTGCTCCTCAGTAAGGCGCTTCTGAAGGGCCGAGTAGGCCGACCGCGACACCGCCGCCGTGAGGGCGGCGAGGAACCACAGGGTGCCGAGCATATCCCACCTTCTCCCCGGGAAATTTTTAATTCCTAGAGGAGGTGCCTCCTCGTCCTCCGGGTCTGCTGAGAAAAAACCTTCTCAGTCCTCGTTCATCTCCTTGATCTTCTCAAGGGGTCGTGGCGTTGCGGGTTGTTAACGGACCCTTTATATAGGGGATACGTCTTTCCAGGTGAACACCACATGGCTGGAAAGACCTACGAGAAGCAGATCGAGAAGATCGTAAACGGCGACGGCTGCCACGCGAACCTCGCGGACGACCACCTCGGGCTCATCCAGGACTGGCGCAACCAGCTGGAGCTGGACGGGAAGAGCGCCGCGACACAGGCCGACTACCTCTCCAAGACCAGCCACTTCCTGCGCCACGAGGATGTGCAGGGAATGGATCTGGACGAGATCGGCCGGTCGGAGGTGAACGCGTACCTGTCCGAGCGGGGCAACGTCTACACGTACAAGGCACCGCTCCGCCAGTTCTTCCTCTGGTACTACCTCGACCGGAAACAGGTCGGGGAGGATGAACTGCCACGGTTCGTGGAGAAGGATTTGAAGGATGCGCCGCCGCGGAAGGGGAAGGTGAAGGCGGAGGACGTGCCGAAAGAGGACGAGGTGAAGGCGCTGCTCGCGGCCGCCAGGAACAGGCGGGACAAGGCGCTGATCGCGTTGCTTGCGGACAAGGGGATGCGGATCTCGGAGGCGCTCTCCCTGGACCTCGGCGACGTGAATAGGGATAAAGCGGGCATCTACCTCATGGTGCCGGAGGCGAAGAAACAGTACGAGAGCTACCGCCGCAACCGGCTCACGTTTTCACGACCTGCATTGCAGGACTGGCTGGAGGAGCACCCGTACACCGGCGATGAGGACGCGCCCTTGTTCGTGGCGATGCAGCGCCGGTTCGAGTGCGTTGACTGCGGTTCGGATGGGAACTGGCGGGAGGACGAATGTACCGAGTGCGGCGGTGACATCGAGGTGTCGCGGCCCCGGATGGGATACAGTGCCGCCCGCGCGGTGATGAACACGCTGCGCGAGGAAGCCGACGTTCGCGACTCCATCACCCTACACAAGTTCCGCCACTACAGCGCGACGAACGACCTGAAGGACGAGCACATGAAGGAGCGGTACATCGTGAAGGAGCACGGCTGGGACGATCCCACGATGCTGGACCGGTACGGCCACCTGACCGATGATGAGGTGGATAAGGCGCGGATCAGGCAGATGGTGGAACGCGGCGAACTGTCGCCGGACGCCTTGCCGGAGAACGGGAACGGCGAGGACGAGGTCGCGGTTGAGCTCATCCGTTGCCCGAACTGCCACCGCGAGAACTCACCGGAACGCGACATGTGCTCCACCTGCAATCAACCCTTTACGGAGGACGCGGCCGAGGAGCAGGAGCGGTACGAGGACCTGGTGGACGAGGTCCTGGACGACCTCGGGTTCCGGGAGGAGATGCGGGAACGGATGCAGGAGGCGGCGCCTCAGTGAGAAACTGTTGGTGAATAAATGAGTATGCCCTAAGGCCTTCCATAAAGGATTGAAGGTTAATTTACTCAACCACGTTCATGGAGGACCAGGAATTTACTGGAGTATGGAGACTTCCGGAATCAGAGGAAGGTACATATGGGACTTTGAAGTTTTCACCCGATAAAGGGTCCAGACTATCCACAGTTAATTCTTTGGATAGTTCAGGCTCCAAATATGATTTCTTGCCAGGACCTCTCCAGTCCCTTGCCAGCGCCTCAGAAGGACAGGCTTCCCGTCATCCTATTGTGCAAGGGAAGGACCTTTCAGGGACTCCTATCACTCTAGTTAATGTTATCAGGGATAGAACCTCAGTTGGTTGGAGTAGTGGAGGTGGTTTCGGAGAAGAGTCAGAGTATGTCGCTTCTCGCATTCTTGTAGGTAAATGGTTTGATGAAAATCCAGAGTTCGACTATATCAAAGCCAGATTTCCGCATTTAGAGAAGTGGACTGAAATTGCTCCGATTAAGCAAGAAATTGAGGTGGACGATGCTTCTGAAGGGCCGACCCGTATCGAAGCCGGAGATAAGATTAAATTGGTATTTGAAATGCCGGAAAAGATAGAAGCCGATCTCGGCGATTATACAGTATCTTTGGTTGTAAATGGCGGTACGGAGCAGAAGGGAGAATCTGAGAAGAGCCTCAAGGCCGAGGTATTTATCAAGATAGAGTCAGAGGAGGCGGAGACTCTCGATATGCTAGAGGAACAATTAAAACAGGTACAGAATTTTGTGAGCTTCGGTATGGTAGAGCCCCTACAGCCTGTTAAACTGGAAGCGGGGTGGGAGGAGGAGAGAAATGATGTTGAAGTTCTTAGGAGAATAGATACCGAAATACTCCCCGAAAAACTGTCCCATCCAGATTACATGAATTTTACCTTCGCGGATATTCAGGACGATTTCGAGGATGTCCTGCGGACGTGGTTCAATAAGGCTGAAGAGTTAAAGCCGGTTTTCGACTTATATTTCGGGGCGTTACAGAACCCTAATATGTATATTGAAAATCGCCTCCTCGGATTTGCCCACGCAGTGGAAAGTTACTTTCGGGAAACTGGGGACGCTACCTATCTTGATGACGAGTGGGAGGATGTATATCAGGACTTCATTGATTTCATGCATGGAGACGCTGATCAATTGGTATCCGGTAGTTCCAGCCTAGAAACGCTTCAGAGCCGATACAATTTAGGGAAGGACTTCCGGCGCCATATGGAGGGCGGGACGTTGGAATACGCAAACGAGTACTCACTGAGGAAGATGGTTGAAGAGCTCACAGGAAGACATGAGGCAATCTTGGAGGAGATTAATCATAACCCGATAGGGAAAGCGGAGTTGATAGCGGATACAAGGAACTACCTTGTTCACAGGACTGAAGAATTACGAGAGAAGGCGGTCATTACTCCTGAAGACCAGATAAAGCTGGTCTGGAGTCTCCGCCTTCTCTTGGAGACCAGTTTACTTCGTGAGTTAGGCATCGATGATGAACACATATCGGACCGGTTAGGGACAAGATACGAGAATATGAGGGCTTCTCCAGTATGAATTACAAGATACCTGTAAAGGACATAGATTTCTCCAAGATGAAGTTCGAAAGGAAAGTCGATATCGAATCTATCCAGCAACATGGTGAGGTTCCATTCGACGAACTGGTTAAGATAGCAGGAGCCAAAAACATATACCAGGATACGGCTCGTGAGGCCGAAACCGAGTTTAACAGATCGAACTGTGAGCAGTTAACAGAGGAAGCATTCCAGATTCTGGCTGAGTGCGGCACGTCTCCTGCTCTTTCCTATCTAACTCTTCTGGATGGTGTGAGAGCGAGGACCGCCTCGGCTATCCTGGCAGCTTATAACCCCAATAAGTACGGGATAATCGATGAAAGAGCAGTAAATTATTTGAAGCGGCAAGGATTCTTCCCTGAGACAGATTCTGTAGGGTCTTGGCGTGATAGAGAGTACATAAGGAATTTCGACAGATATCTAGAGATTCTAGGGCAGATAGTTGAAGAAAATCCAGGAATTGAGACTGTAAGGGAGGCAGATTTTGCTCTCTATCAATTAGGAGATTTAGAATCTTGAATTTTTGAGGAGGTTCTCAATTAATTGAAAAGACTTTCAAAATTTTGAGAACGGGCGTCTGAGCAGAGAATAGGCCAGATTGCCCCCCCTTTCCACACCACAACTTATTTAAGTATGTATTTCATATTTTCATATCACAATGCCTAGAGCAACTG
>JBDGSH010000138.1:0-11019 GCA_042217665.1 Candidatus Nanohaloarchaea archaeon | reverse complement strand
TTCAGCCCTAAAACCGTGAATAACATCTATCTGTCGGTCAGAAGGTTCTTCATCTGGTACAAAGCAGATATGCTGGGAATGGAAAAGGAAGAATTTATCCAGTATAAGTATCCGTCCACGCATCTAGTAGGTGCTGGAGAGCCTGAGTATACAGCCGAGTATCTCTGCTCGAAATCACGTCAGGAGATAGAAAACCTTATATTTGTAGGAGAGGATAGATTCGGACTACTTAATGCAGAAAAATGCCTCGAATACGAGAAAGAGCATAAGAACAGAGATACAGTCAAAGGATACTTCCAGGATAAACTCGGAGCCGAGAAGAAAATGGATTACGTAGAGGTCACGAAACAAGATGTTAAAGAACTGGGCAGAATTCACATCTCACGGTTCATAGACTATCTCCAAGATGAGAAACAAGTAAAGGCAGCCACCGCAAGAAAGTATACGAACAGTCTCAAACACTTCGTCAAGTTCTACTCTCACCCTGACTACTGCCCTATCAGGGAAGATATAGACTTCGAGTACGGAGCTATCAAAGATAGTCTCGAAGACTTCGAAAACAGCCACTCTAAGAACAAAGACTTAGGAGGGAAAACACTAACACCGGAACAAGTAGGAGGTTTAATTGAAGCTTGCCAAGATAGAAAGGAAAAATCGATGGCACTTCTATTGGTAAAGACAGGGCTGAGAAGAGAAGAACTCACCAATATCAAAATGGAAGACTTACATCTGGAAGAAAACTGGATTTACGTTAGGCATAGGAAAGGGGGAAAAACAGGAAACGTGATATTTGATGAAGAAGCGAAGAATGAGCTCAAGGTATATCTGAAGTCAAAGAGATTCGACCAACCTGAAGACTACCTGTTTACCCATGGCAGAGGCAAAAAATTCACACCAGACACCATAACTAGGAAATACAAGGCCTGGGCGAAACACGCAGGAATACCAGAAGATGAGTATAGAGGGCCGCACGATCTTCGCCACACATTCGCCAACCATCACAGAAAGGAGGTAAGGAATACTGAAGAAGGGAACAGGGTTTTCAGAAGGCTTCAGATGAGTCATGCAGGGGCTTTCAGCACAGGAGAACACTACGACTTCGACCCTAATCCTTCAGACCAAAGGCCTGTCCGAGAACGATTTGAAGACTATAAGGCCTCCATCCCGAAGTATCTTGATATCCAGATTTCTCCTTAGACTTAAAATTGTCGTATAATAAAGCTTTTTTGTAAAGTATATAGAAAAATAGGCCCTCTCTGAGGGAGAGGGCTGGTGAAGGAAGCCTTATGGACTCAACAATAGACAATTGTGGATTTACGGATTTAAGCCTTGAGGATGAAGACCTCATTCTTGTTTCGGGCGCTCCCAGAACAGGTAAAACCACTAACACGTTAAAGGCCTGCTCGAATTTTCTCAATGAAGATTTTTCGGCTTCAAAATTCGTCTTCATGGCCAGAACCAAGGCGACTGTGAAATCAACCTATAACACTTTCAGAGAATATGTTGACATGCCTCAAGATCTGGCTTTACAGCCTTGTATCATGTATCTAGGAGTTGGAGAAATGTGTCCTTCCCTTGAGGGGGGTCATGAATTCTTACCTGATTACCTGCTTCACAGGCAGAGATGCAACAAGAGAAAAGATGTGGACGATAAGGATGAGATGAAGAAAGTTTTGTCAATTATAGAAGATAAAGGGCCTGACTTCGACAATCAAACCTGTGAGAAGCTCTATAAAGCAGGCTACTGTCCTAGAGCCGTGGTAGAACTCTATCTAAGTTGCCTGGAGAGAGAAGATAATTATTCGAATCATAATATCTTCACAACCTACTCAAGCTCGAGAATCTTGCTGAAAAGGCATCCTCGCCTGTTCAAAGAGAGAAATGTAATCCTTGATGAATACAGGCACTTCATAGACTTCTGTACCAAAGAACAGCAAATAGAGCTGAACGAAAAACCTAGCGAACTCAGTTACGCAGAGATATGGGCAGGGTACAAGGGAGAGATGAGGAAGTATGACTTCAATAACTTGTTTGAAGAAGAGTTCTCTGAAGAACTGTCAGCGAAAATGGAGGCCTTAATCGATTACCTCGAGGGCGAGTTTGAAGGATGGCAAGAAGAAAGAAAAGATGGCGGAGAAAACGCTTTACACAGAGAAGAATTGGATATAGGTATCAGCGAAGGCCTCATAGGTAATATTGAAGAAAAAATTCTATCTACCCAGAGTGAAGGCCTTATGGAGGTAAGAGAGCTTTTCGAAGCCGGAAGAAAAATTGAGGAAGAGGGTTGCATAGCAGACTTCGACTTTGTCTCTGATTCAACAGATAAGAAGACTCTACAGCTGATAATCAGGAAAAGGGAAGATGGATATGAGTCTAGAGAACTCCTTAACGGTGTTATTGAAGCGGCCAGTGACACCTTTCTTCTCGACTCAACTCCTTATCCAGATAATCTCTCAACGTTCACTTTTGGTTCTGAAGAATACCAAGTAGAACGGACGACCGTAGAAACTGATTACGAACATAAGGTGTTAGTTGAGGACGCTAAAAACAGCCGGACAGACACCTGGAAAGACCTTGATAACGCCAAGAGAATGGCAGAGAAAATCAGACAGACACAAGAGATGTTTGAACGCCACGGAATGGAAACGATAGTGTTCGCCAGAGCCAAAGCAGAAAAAGAAAAACTGGAGAAAAGAGGTGTAGAAAACGTCACATACGCTCGAGGGGTAGACTCAGAAGGCACTTCAGCAGACGCAGATATAGTAATCAGTATGGGTCCTCCATTCCAGAACATTACCAGTGAAGAGTACCGAAAATACGACCTAGCAAGAATGACCGGAACCTCTGATCCAGAGAACGCTATATCAACCTTGAGAAAGGTTAAGGCCTACCAAGAAATGTTTCAGCACGCCTTCAGAACAGCAAGGGCGAACGCCTCCGCAACGGTTCTAATGAACACCGAATACCGCGTTCTAAAGGAGGCCAAGAATTGGTGGCCTTGGCTTCAAAATGAACAGATAGAAATCAAGAGAATGAAGACCAAAAACTACACTGTTTCAGACAAAGTAAGTGAAATCAAGGCCTACACAGTAGAAGGAAAAGAAGACTACACCTACGAAACTGAAAGAAGGATTAGAAAAGATATAAAGAATCTTCTAGAAGAGGAAAACTCTTTGCAGAAAGAAGAAATTGTTAATACCGTAACTGGCGATACTAAGACTAAAAGAAAGGTTTTAGACGGAATGATAGATGAAGGTATAGTTGAGGTCGATAAAGGAAGGTATAATAGGCATATTTTGAGTCTCAACTAGGCAAAGGCTTCCTCAACAGTTTTTGATGTTCAATTACCGTCTTAAAATAAAAAAGGCCTAAGAAAAAGGTCGCAAGGTAAAGACAATAATTGAACATCGAGAAACCTATACAGAAGGTTTACTATTGGTATTTTAGACTTAAGTTATGATATTTGGTTATGGGCTTGAAGGCCTATCTAGCAGACAAAATCACGAGAGGATATGTTTGGTTTGCTCGTGGAGGCGTAGTAGAAATTGAAGAATATACGGTAGAGGGTGAAACTAGAAGAGTCTATTGGTTTGACGATGATAGTACCTCTATGCTAGGCCAATGTTCTCCTGTCAATACAATTACCATGAATAAGACTTCTGAAAAATATTCGGAGAAATTTAGAGACTATATTTTTCTCCACGAACTTGGCCATACCTCCATGAACACCTTGTTTCAAATTGTCTTCACGCCTTTATTGATTGGGAGTATGATTGCTGCCCTATTTTCTCTTGTCTACCCGTTATTGTGGTTTTTCTGGGCTTATGTCGCTACAGAAGCTTTAGTTTATTCATTGTTGCTATCTGTACTTGCCTTTCTCGTTGTGACCTTTCCGATGGTTCTAATTTTCTCATCCTTATCCTTTATCGATGAAGGATATGCTGAAATCTATGCATTAAGGCGTATTGGAAAGGAAAGTTACTTGGAGTGCCAAGAAGAGAGAAAAGAGAAGTCTGAGACAGGCAAAATCACTAAACTAAGTAGGAAATTCAGATATCCTCCTACCTGGCTGGTGATAAAGGTTGATAATCATCTCAAGAAATTAAGAAACTTATTCTAATCTTCCTTCCCTTCTAACTTTTCAGCTACCGTTCTTCCGTCCTCTGTCAGTTTGTATCTTCTGTGTCTTGGTGCGTCGGGGTTTATGCATTCGGTGAGGCCTTTTCTGGTTAGCTGTCTTACTGCTCTGCTCGCACTTTTTACTACTATGTCTATTTCTTCTGCGAGTTCGCTGGGTGTGAGAGGATCTTCAGAGTGGAAGAGGGTTTCCATGATTTTTTTCCTGTTCTTGGACATTTGAACGTAGGATACTTTTTGCCAGGTTTCGTCCTCTTCCATGAGGGATATGGGGCTGCAGGTGTTGGTAAGGGAGTTCGCATAAGTGCTCAACAGGTTTATAATGGAGCTGTGTTAAACATGCTGTATGAATCGAGATGACTTCGCTGAAAAGGCCTGGGAACTATTCGCCGAAAACAAGTCAGACTACACTGAAGACTTCCAGAAGTGGCAGGAAAAAGGACATCTAACCGAATACGACAACGAAAAGGACATGATAGAAACCCTCTCTCAGAAATTCCAGAACCAGGGCAGAATCGAAGATAGAGAAGAACTTTACGACATCCTATACTGGAAGCTCAACCCGAGAAACTATAAATCCGCAAAAAACAAGTCAGAGGAAAAAGACAGCATTGAAGATATAAGGAAGGCCTCTGAAAGAGCATTTGCCGTCGATGAAGCAGGAACATCCCTTCAAGCCTTAACAGAACTCACAGGTGTAGGCCCTGCGGTAGCGTCGACTATCCTCATGTTTTACAAACCAGGGAAGTACACAGTGCTCGATCAACACGCATGGAGAGCTGCAGTAGATTTAGGAATGAAAGGGGAAGCTAAAGAAAATGGATTCACAGCCAAAGAGTACGCCCAGTACAACGATTGGTGTCACGAAGTCCTCCACAGCTTGAATGAGGAAGGCCCTCAAATAATGAACCTGAGGCAGCTGGACAAGGTACTGCACTCAATGGGTAAACAACTAAAGTAAATTTTTCTTTCTATTTCTGAATGTTCGAGAGTTCCGTTGCTTCTTTTAATTCCTCCATTTTTACATACCAAGATCCTTGAACTCCGCCAGAGATGTTATTTTCTATTGGCTCTTCAAGCTCTTTGACTTCCTCTAGCTTGAATACTGTAGCATGGTTGTTTCCTAGACCTGGAAGCATCATCAGTTTATCCTTGGAGTTAAGAAATTCTCCGTGGTCTTCGAATACTTCCTTTATCTTTGCATAATGAGTTATGGCGCTTCTTGGGCTGTTCTGGTAGAAGGCTACATATTCGCCTTTATCTCCTCTTCCGTAAGACGCTGGGCATGCGTAGAAATTTCTTTCCTTAGCTTGCTCAAAAGAATAGTCATCTACTGAAACTATCATCGCTAACTCTGCCAATTTAATACACCTATAGTAACCGTGTAACCTAGATTTTATACATGATTCGAAATGGGATAGAGGCTATTCTTAACTCGTCCTAAACAAACTGAATAGAGGTTTCGTGCCTCTCCTCCACTTCATCTTTAATCTGAGCAAAGGTATCATTGAACTCCTGTCTTAACTCCGTGTAGGACATCCTAACCAATCGAGAAGGCCTCACATCCTCTTTAGAAGCGTATTCAGACAGCCTATATCCTAAAGCATGGAAAAGAAGTATTTCCTCTTCCTCAGTATCTAAATCCTGTTTCATCTTTTCCTCACCTATTTCTTCGCCACGCTGGAAACTCCACTTCTCTCCCCAACAAGAAATGCTTGCTAACATCTCATCAGCTACACAGTTCCACAGAGTCAAATCGCCGGTGCTATCTCTCCGCTCACCAGTCTCACTGCGAAAAGCGTCCTCCGCCAAGATATGAGCTACCTCATGAAATATAATCGAACCTTGAACATACTCCTTCGAAAACCTATCCGGTTCAGCATCATTAACATGATCAGGGATCACAACTTTACGCTCCTTGATCTCGGCAGAGGCCTTATCACTAACTTCTAAACTGATAGGTTCCACATTTTCAATATCAAAGGCCTCACTCAGCTCATCCACAGCAAGATCCTTGACTCTCCTGTACTCGCCTCTCTTAACTAAGTCAAGTACTTCTTGCTCTGAAACTTTTTCCCAGGAAGCCATATCTTAGCTATAATGCTTGAATGATATAATATCCTGGAGTTCAAAAACCTTCTTTACTCCTCATATGCTTCTCCGTAGGCCTTTTTCCGTTCTTCTTGGTTTCGGCTCAGATAGTAGTCGTCTGTCATTTGTGGATCTTGGTGGCGGGCAAGATCTGATGTAATGGATAAGTCTTCGAGCTGGTTATAGGTGTGATTAATGAAGGAGCGGCGTAGCACATGAGGTGTCACCTCTTGCCACCGATTCAGTCCTGCTTCCTGTGCGTAGGACTTAACCATCTGGGTCAAATGCCACCTCTCACGCATAAGAATATTCTCACTCTTCTCATCCGGCTTTGCCTCATCATCCTTCTGATAATGGAATAGTGGCTTGAACTCGAGATCTTCGCCATCAACTAATTCACTGTAAAGTTCTTCATAGCTGCCTTCCCATTCATAGAAATCCATAATGTACTGCTTCAACTGCTGTTTAAACCTGGGTACGAGAAATGCATATTCGGGATTCGGGTTGCTCCCTTTACCTTTGGCGTACTCGGGCGGTATTCTAATATCGGGTTCATCCTCTCCTGCCTCAAAATCAATCCACTCAGCCGTGATATTCAGTAACTCGTAACTACGAAGGCCTGAGTAAAACATCAAAACAACAGCTAAATCATCCATGTCACTGTCAATAACGCCTCTAATCCGTTCAATCTTATCCTTACTAAGTTCGAAGGTCTGCCTTTCTGAGTCAGGGTTAGAAAGGCCTTGTGGCTTATCAGGAATCAAATCCTTTCTTCTCAACGCCTTAAGATACTTCTTCAACGCAAGATATGAGAAGTACTTACACCGCTCCCTCTTCACCCTGTCACGCCCCACTCTATCAGATACTAGGTTAAGATACTCCTCCAAATCTCGGGTTTCGTAATTGCGAATCCTGTAAATTAATTCCTCGCCTTCAATTTCTACATCTAAGTCTTGGAGATATCTGATATATTGGATTATGGTTGAGTCTGAGATTTCTCCAGTCCAATAACTGGCAAAGGTTTCTAAATTTAGAGAACAATCGGGGTATTGGTCTATAATATAGTTTAAATCGTCAGATATTTCTTTATTTGTCATTTGCCACAAATATATGTATTTTTTAGGCTGATAATAAGCCTTTTTCATATAAAAGCTCATCTTGCTGTCCTCTAGAATCCCCAAATCTACATTCTATCTTTCCACTAAATTTATTGAGGAAAGATTCTGATATCAAGTAATAGAATCCAATCTGCGCGATATTAGTCTTATCGCTCTTTCTGTGTCTTCATATATCCTTTCTGCCTCTTCTCTATCAACTCTCTGCTCTGGGTGTGCAATAGTATTCCTCCTTTCTCTCAAAGAATCAAGTGTTGCCTTGAGATCGTCCAAGTCTTTTTCTGCTCTTTCAGATTCACTATATTCGCTCTCATAATAGCCATGTAATGAATTGATAACTCTCCTCCAAGAACGATCTAACCTGTTTTCTTTTTCCTCTTTATGCAACTCTCTTAGCATTTCCTCGGTTGAACGGAAATATAACATGGCAGCTGCTGTAGGATAGCCTCTAACAAGACATTCGGAACCTTTCCTACGGTCTTTGGCTGCAAAATCATTTAGGATCTCTTTGATGTCATCTGGAATATCTAGGAGTGAAGAATCTGTTCTTCTCTCCTCCTGGTTTAGATGGAGTTTGTGTGTTTGGTTTAGCATGCTCTGAACCGACTTTCTGAATTCTGTCAAACTCTCCATCAAATGAAGAGAGTAAGTATCGTCTGACAAAATGTCATCCGGCCGGTTTTCATAAAGCTCCTCAAGACCTTCATAACTGTCTTCCGGTAAGTCACTCTTTCTCAGTTTCTCTATTAGTTCATCAAATACGTCCCCAATATCTTCATAGTTGTCAACAATCGCTATGTAGAGCCTTCCTGAGTCGTAAAGAATACTCCCTATGCGATTAGCCTGTACGTTCATTGGTTAGAAGAACCTTTCTGTAAGAGTATCGTAGGTAAGTTGTTCTCCATATTCTTCTCGCCACTCTTCAGCTAGTTCTTCTATCTTCATTTCCATTGCCTCCTGTAACGAGGAAGGGTCGCCTCCTTTGAGGCTGCTCTGTTGGAATGCTTCGTTCCTTGCATCGACTATTGATTCTACGAGCTCTCGATGCGCATTTTCCTCGCCAGCTAAGAACTCCCAGAATTCCTGCCCAACTAAGAGTTTGTCGCCTTGATAGTATTCCTGCATCGTAGAGAATACCTCATCAGGCTTACCGTAAGTTAGGCCAAGAACAGTGACAATCTCTTCATTTCCATTCTCATCTTTGATTTTAGCCTGTGCATTCGAGGTGTTTCTCATCATTTTAACATTTGAAGAGGCTGTCCCACTCTTAATCTCGATATAATGTTTCTTTCCATCTTTCTCCATCACAATATCTCCGCCTTCCCCTTTGTGTTCAGTTCCTCCGGACACTACCAAAGCCATTTTTTCTATTAGGAAGCCGAAGCTAGTCACTATACTTCTTTCCAGGTGCTGGTGGACTCCCCATTCAATCAGTTCTTCCGGTTCATCCATATCCATCGCAGCAGCGAGGAATATATTGAGCCTCAAATCCTCTAGTTCGATTCCTTCTACTTTTTCTTTCCAGTCTTCCATCTTATCTCGCATGAGGGCCTCGACTTCGTCTTGCTTGCGGTCTTCCATAGAATTGCATCCGAATTAAATCATTTTAATGGTTTCGTCTTAATTCCGCCTTAGAGATACTCTCAAAGGGATTAAAAAGTCTATACAATTAGGATTAAGTATGGCAAATAGAAAGTTCGTAGATCTTTTCTGTGGTGCGGGAGGATTTAGTGCTGGTTTCGAGAGAGCAGGATTTGAGACTAAGGCTGGAATAGATTATGCTGATGACGTTTTAGAGACTTTTGAAAAGAATCACGTAAATGGCGCAGAAGCTATAGAACACGACATCAGCGGAGAAATATTAGATTTTGATGTAGACTATATTATAGGGAGTCCGCCTTGTCAAGGATTCAGCCATGCCGCAGGTGAGAGAAGTGTAGAGGATGAAAGAAACAACCTGGTTTTCCACTTCATAAGATGGGTGGAAGAGCTCCAACCTAAATTTGTGGTAATGGAGAATGTAGCTGGCATAAGGAATATCTCAGATGACTTCTTAGACAAAGTCGAGGAAAGATACGATGAGGCAGGATATAGGGTAGTAGATGGAGTTCTAAACAGTGCTGAGTATGGAGTCCCTCAGAAGAGGGAAAGATATTTTGTGATCGGTGTAAGAAAAGATTTAGAGGTCTCCCCCTCAATGCCTAAAGCTACTCACAAAAAACCTAAGAACGGCGGTACTAGGCAGAAAACGCTTGAGGGCTCAATGAATGAAGAAAAGAAAAGTCCAGTTACTGTTGGAGAGGCTATTTCAGACCTCCCTAAGCCTACAGAAGACGGAGTGGTGACCTTAGAGAAACCTGCGCAGAATGAGTATCAGGAATGGGTTCGAAATGGCGAAACTATTCATAATCATGAAGCGAATGAGCCAAGAGAAGAAGATATGGATTTGGTGAAGAGAATACCTGAAGGAAAGATGTATCGCTCCAGCAGATTTGGAGACAAGTATGTTCAGGTCTGGGACTTGTATGAGGATAAGCTCAGCGAAGAGGAACAGGAAGCACTATGGTTTATCGCTAGACATAGGACTAGAAAGGCCTACAAATCAACAGACAAGTCTGGCCCCGATTATATACCTATTGATAAGATAGAAGCTGAAGATGGAGTAGTGAGACAGCTATATGAGGATGGATGGTTGAGGAGGAAGGAAGACTACAATGGACATAAGGAAGCATATGATATTAACACCAAGAGCGGTGTAAGGCCTAAGTACATGAGACTTTCGCGTGAGAATGTCTCTAATACCATTATAACCCAGTCTTTCAATCCGAGAGAGAAGCTTCATCCTACAGAGGATAGAGGCTTATCTCTTAGGGAAGGTGCTAGGATTCAAAGCTTCCCTGATGACTTTGTATTCGAAGGAAGGTTTAAGGAGAAAGCTAAACAGATAGGCAACGCTGTACCGCCCCTGCTTGCTTATAAGATAGCAGAACATATCAAAGAACTGGAAGCTGAGGTATAATGATGTCAGACGAAACCAAGCTACAGACGGATATAATGTCTTTTCTAAGCAGTAATCCTGAATCTGCTTTTTCTCCAGAAGAAATTGCTGAGGGAATAAAAGTAGATAATTGGAGACTCTAAAATTTCTGAGGCTTCTGAAGAGAACGAGGGAGATTCTGCTATAGATATTGAAAACTAGGTTTGCAAAGGGGGAACAGACAAGGAAGAGTATGAGGAAAAACTTGAGTTATTAGAATCTTAGAAAAGAATTATTCGATTCTTTTGACATCGTGTTTTCTGAAATGAACGTCTGGAACCTCGCCATTGTCGAGTTCTACCTTGAACATGAAATTATCTTCTGAATCGCCAGTTACTGAGCCGGCATCATCAAAATCAATGTCTACAATCTCTCCCTTCTTACCATGCCACTTATTGTCAGGACTGACCTCTTTATCCAATATGAGTTTTACCCTATCGCCAATCTGCATAATTACCTTTATGGCCTGAGTTATTTTAGGCCTTTCCTCAGATACAATGGAGGCTTATAATCGCTGTCAGCGTTTCTACTGTACCTATAAGAACTGGTAGGCATTGATACGTATTCTTTAGAATTTTCGGTTATCCCGGTTCAAATCCGGGTCCTGCCAATTGCATATCTCCACATTTTATAGGGATG
>JBDGSH010000137.1:0-2330 GCA_042217665.1 Candidatus Nanohaloarchaea archaeon | reverse complement strand
GCAGTTTTCGCATTTGACGTTGAACTTTTCCAGGCCTTCACCGTCCTCCCCCATACTGAAGAAATTGTGGTCGGATTGTTATCTGTTTTTTGGCGAAAAGCTGAGGCTTCTTTTGTTCAGGTATTAAGGTTTTTCAAAGAGGAGAAATCATGGTCTGGATGAAGGGTGTTTGCCAGTGGGCGAGCATTCTTCGAACCTCGCTGAGGAGCGAGGACGGTGTATCTTCTGCAACGACCGCGTAAAATCAGATCACAGCTACGTAACCACAAGAGATGGATACGTACACAAGAACTGTTTGATGAACGAGGAAATACCGGCATAAACAAGCCTTCTTTCCTCCCATTCATCAAACCTAGGACGCAGTGAATCTATCTTGGACGCAGTAACCCCTCCACATATTTTTCCCTCTTTTCGCCCCCTTTGGTTATCACCAGATCTCCTCATCAAAAAAGACGCCTAATTCACCGCTATTCGGATACCAGTAGGCCTTACTGGACTTCATACATTTATAGCAGGAGTAAGTAGCATCTAGGATGTCAGGGTTGAACACGTGGTTCTTCCAGCTGCAGTAACTATCCTGGTATCTATACCTCATGACCTTGTAGTGGTTTTCAGTCGAACTTTTGCAAGGCCTCAGGTCTACAGTCGGTGTACCCATAGCACTTGAATATTCAGAGTTGCGGGTTTAAGTGGCGAATAGGGTGTCTTCCGGAACTTCCATTGAACCAGTAACTAGGTATGTTATCCTTGTTATTAGTGGAGGTAACGGTGAAATCAAGAAAATTGACCAAAAGCAAGATAATCAGGAGAAAGAATTGGGAACCTCTTCTCTCAAGGGGCTATCGAAGAATGTAGGAGCGAATTCCTGTCTAAGCAAACGAAGTGGAGAAAAAGCTATCGGCGATAAGCTTAAAGTGATTATTACGTAATCTTACGATATGGGGCAAAGGAGGAGGCAAAACGAACCGGAAGTAGAGGATATTAATATAGATGAAATACCTCCTATCGGCGCACCTATTCTTTCACTAGGCCTTTTCTATATGATCTTTACAGCCAGTTATGTAGGGCTAACGGTAAAGCTAGTACTCGGAGGCGCAGGAGTAGCACTCTTGGGATTCTTCGCCTTCAAGTTTGGAACATTGTACAAACAGCGAGGCCCTAAAAGAGCAGTTAGATGGGCGACAACAGCTCCGGTCGATAGAGTAGAAGATTATTCTCTCGACCTCCAAACAAGCTCAGGCGTAGAGAAAACAGAGAAGGGGATAACTCTAGAGCACCTGAGAGAAATAGATCCTTACGATTTCGAAGAGTTCGTAGCAAAGGTATGGAGAGCACGCGGATATGAAGCGGAAGTAACTCAAGGCAGTCAAGATCGAGGAATCGATGTCGTAGCAGAGAAATCAGAACCATACAACGAGAAAGAGCTTATACAGGTAAAGCGGAAAGGAGAAGGAAACAAGGTTAGCGCTCCGACAGTTCGTAAATGTTCTGGACTGAAAAACAAGAACGGAGTCGATAAAGTATTGGTAGTTACTTCAACAGATTTCACAGCTCAGGCAAAGGAAGAAGCCGAAGATTATAACTTAAAACTGGTAGATGGACGTAAACTCTTGGAATTATACGAAGATAACGTAGAACAATAGGTGAAACATACTTTATGGGAGTTGTAAAGCGCGACGGCAAATGGAGACTTGAAAAGAAGAAAGAAGGAGTTTATCTAGTGACGGAGAGAGGCGAACAAAAAGCTAAAATCATTACAGGAGAATATGAGCCTTCAGGCCCGATGAACGACGAGAGAAATGATATGATGTCCCAAGTGATTGAGGTCAGAGATTTCGAGGAGGCGAAGAAAGAGTTCAAGAGTTTCGCCTCAGGAGGATCTTCCGGAGGCCTATGGTAAAATTAGGCAGAAAGCATGATCGACATAGTTGGTTGCGACCATTCAGAAGACATAGAAGATCTCGAAGAGAGGATACCGGACAAGAATTTCGATAGGCTATTTCATGAAGATTTTAGAGGTATTGACGGTATAAATAAGGTTAAGGCTCTTAAGAAATTCCTCTTAATACCTTTTTTCTTAGTTTCATTCGAGATTTTATCATTTGTCAGATATCTGAGAAGAAATTATAGTTTATTGAGGGTAGGTGGGTTAATGAGAAGAAAAACAGATTATACTTTTAGAAAAAACTCCACTATTGACGATGTAATATCTATAGATAGTAATCCTTGGAAAACACTTGAGAGGCACGACATAAACAAAGGAGAAATAAAATATAACTATGGAGTGCTATCTCTGTGGATAATATTCCTTTTATCGGGAATATTTCTAA
>JBDGSH010000136.1:0-8061 GCA_042217665.1 Candidatus Nanohaloarchaea archaeon | reverse complement strand
TCTGTGACCGATCTCGAGTTACAGGGAAAATTTGATTATTTTTCTTTTTTCTTCGATCGCCCGGTTGAAACTTCTTCAGACCATTTCCTCATGTACTCATCCTTCAATTTTTCTAATTCTATCATGGTTCCCTCATTTAGATTTTCTCTTTCCTCAATAAAATTCTGGTAAATAGTAACAGGGTCTTCCTTAGGAATATCTCTTAATCCTGATTTCAGCTTCTCCTCAAAATCAGTTATGGCTTGTCGGTCTTTAGCGGTGAGCCCCATGAAATCGCTGCTCTCAAATTTATCCAGAGAATACTCCGCAAACAAAGAGTTATTCACGTCTTCATACATTATTAATAGATCTGAAAGTAGTTTCTTCCTCATTATCATAGGAATTTCATCCTGAATCATCTTCTTTTTGAATATAAAGAAGAAATCATCGAAAAATAGCGTACCTAATTCCTTGCCTGTATCAAATATTTCTTTATCATTTTTATCGCGGTCTTCATCAACTGAGATTACGTCTCCAAGCGTTGTTTGAGCGGGAGGCAGGTTATACTCTCGATATTCTTGATTTTGTATAAATTCGAAGTATGATTTAAGATGCTTCTCTAGGAAAGTTTTGACTCGGAAGAAAGAGAGATCTGTCAAATCTATTTCAGAGTTATTGACTTTGATAACCTGTTTCTCTGCGTATCTATATCCTATGCTGTTAATAACAAACCTGGCAGCACCTTCATAGCTTAATTCATAAAATACAGATCTTCCTTTTTTTGATACTTTTATGATGCCTGCATCTCTTAATTTCCTGACTAATCTGTCTATGGATGTTTGTGATTTGTCTAAGTCTCTAGCAATTTGTGAGGTGTAATTTTCTTCATGGCTGTACAAGTTAAAAAGTATTTTAGTTGCTAGCTCGGAGCCAGATATTTTATTGGCGATTCTGGAGGCCTTTTCTGGGCTTACTCCCTTTGATATTATAATGTCGGAAGGCCTCGTTCTGGAATAAGAAGACCCATCTTCCATGTAAAACCTACCACATGGCAAGGTTTTATAACCTTTCTTACCACATTAATAATTAGTAGGTGGTAAGATGGGAAATCAAATTACGGCCTCATGTTCAGAAAAACTGAAGGACCGACTCCGAGAGACCTCTGCTGCTACTGGATTAAACCAAGCTGAAATTATTCGTAGAGGGGTAGTAGAACAAATTCAAGAATTAGGTGATGCCTGTGAATAACCAAGATACTGAAAAATACCTAGAAAATCTCATTAGAGAAAAATACAGAGAGCTTCAGCAAACAGCTGAGGCGTAAATAAAGAAGAAAAATCTTAAAGCCTGGAATCCCAGTTCCAGGCCCCGATAATCCGCAGCTAACCAACTATGACAGAATTACAATCTGAATTTAATAAAGTGGACGATTCCCCCAAAGACCTTACGCTTCTAAGTGTACGAGTTAGGTCTTCTCAACGTCAAAAAATCGAAGAGCTCTCCGAAATCTCCGGATGCTCTCTTGCAGAAGCAGCTCGGCGAGTTCTGGATGAAGGTCTGGAATCCAGAGGTGAGGCCTAGATGCAGCAGTTACGCAAACAGTCGCAAGAACAGGCCTTAGAATCGATGAAAGGGGAAGCAAGGCTCGGAGATCCTAACTTCCTCACCGAAGAAGCAGCAGCGTTGAATCATATTTCTCACCTAGAGGATGAGCTCGAGATGGTAGAAGAACAGAAGGAGCAAATTTCCGACAAGAAAAGGCTTAGAGCCTACAATCAGAGAAAGCAAGACATTAAGAAACAGATAGAAGATGCGAAAAAGGAAGTCAATCTCCGTTACAGATGCAGTAACTGCAGCAAAGAATTAATCCAGAACATAGCAGAGGATAAGAAATGCCCTGGATGCAGGAAAAATAGTTTAGAGGTGTTCAAACGTGTTTGATAAAATCAACAATCGACTAAATATGAGAGACCTAGCAAAACCTAAGAACGAAGATAGCGACAACTACTTCAAGTGCGGTATTTGTAATGATAGCGATGCAGCTCTCAAAACTTACGAAGAAGGCAATTGGAAGTGTTTCTCCTGCAAAGCAACAGGAGGAGATATAGTAAATTACTATGCTCAAAAAGAAGATTTGAAAGATGGAGCAGCAGCAAGAGAACTAGCTGAAAAATTTGATATAGATATTGAGCAACCAGATGAGCTTTCAGAGGAAGCAAAACAGGAAAGAAAGAATAGAAAACGAGTCCGAAATTGTCAAGAAGATGTTGTAAGTAAAGCAGAAGAGAACATGCCGACATCCAAACTCAAGGCCTTGCAAGACAAAAGAGGATGGAGCAGAGAAACCATTCAAGACCTGAGAATAGGATGGATGAATGAAGATCTGTTCAACAGCCTAAAAGAACGGTATGGGAATATCTTAGAAGAGACAGGAATACACTATGGTATGACAGGAAGTAAAGAAGGTACTTACGTATTTCCTCATCTCAAGAGGAACGGTCAGCCATATCTCATTACCTGTCGTGATCCTGAGAAGAAAGATTATCAAAAATACCAGCAAAGCAAAAGCACAGAATATGTGGAAAATGATATTTTCTTTGCCACAGGGCGTAATTCGGATGTTTTGATAGTTACCGAAGGTTATCCAGATGCATATGAGGCCTATGAATGTGGTTATGATGCTGTGGCTGCAGGATGTGGAAGTTTCGAGGGTAACAGAAACAGGATTGCCAGTTTCTCAGATAGCTATGAGAAGGTCATCGTGGTGCTTGACAACGATGAAACAGGAAAGGAAGAGACACAGAAGATAGGAAGGCATCTGTCTAAGACTTCTGATGCAGAAACAATGATTTACCAATGGGATCAGGACAGGCCTAAAGGATTTGACCTTGATGACTACGGAAGCGAAAAAGAACATGACTTAGAAGAAATGCTAAGCCAGTCAAAAACATTTCTAGAAGCCTTAAAGAATTACAATCCTTCAAGCATCGATGCTTCATTAATCAATGAGAAAATATCAGTAAGAGGGAATATCAAAGGCCAGAAACAAGGTCAGGCAATCCCTCGAATGGTTCTAGCGACTTGTATGGACTGCGGAGAGCAGTACACAAAGGATTTCTCAGGTAAAAGAGACCTTGAGGCATTTCTTACCTCTCGACAGAACCATCATAATTTGATTAAATCAAAACTTTCCAAAAACGCATGTGAAGAATGTAAAGGAAAGGATTACCACTGGAAAGGCCTTGACTACTTTGACAAGGCCTGGGTACAGCTCCAGGACTTGATAGAAGAAAGCGAAAGCTTCTCAACTAATCAAAACAACAAGATACCTGCATATATCATTGGAGATAAACTTCCTGACAGCAAAACAGTGAAGATTGAAGGCACTGTTCACGTCAACCAGCAAACAGACCAGATTTTCATTATAGGAGATAAAGTTGAACCTGAAACCGAAAGTTTCCACAACATCGAGTTTGAGAAGGAAGACCATCAAGAATATCAGGAAAAATGGGATAAAGAGAAGGCTGAGCAAATGGTAGACCCAGAGATGATAGGTAGGCCTAAAAGCAGGACGGCTCTCCAGCTAGCAGTACACAGTCCTGTCAGAATACCTACCATTACTGGCAAAACCACTAGAGGAGCTCTCAGAGTAAACTTCTTTGGAGATGGAGGAACCAACAAATCGAAGCAAGTCAAGCTGTTAACGAAGAATAATTACCAGCTAGGAGGATTCATTAATGCAGAGACAGGGAGTAGGACAGGCCTGCTCTACACTATAAACACAGATAAAAACGTGATAGAATGGGGAGCTCTCCCACTGAACGATATGGGTCTGCTAGGGATTGATGGCTTCAACGAGATGAACGATGATGAGCTCACACAGATGAGAGAAGTAATGGAAGATCTTCAAGTAGAAGTCAACAGAAGTGTTCAAGGCTCAGCTCCAGCGAGGACCAGGATAATTGCCTGCATGAATCCTGAAGAAACACCGATGGCTTACGAATACAAGAATCCTGCAAAGGCCTTGGAGGAGATGGAACAGTTCTCAGGTCCTGACTACAGAAGATGGGACCTATTTGTTCCATTTGGAAAAGATGATGTGGATCAAGAAGAAATTAATTACCGAGATGCAGGAGAAAAACCTTACAGCGAACAGTTTTATAGAAAACACGTTCTCTGGGCCTGGAATCTAGATCCAAAAGATATTTTCTATACAGAACGATTCAGCCGTGAATTGAAATCACAGAGTTACAAATTAGTTAACTCATATGAGTTCGCAGACCTTCAGATAGTATCAGGTGCTTTCAGGGAAAAACTTACTCGCCTATCCGTAGCTTGGGCCATCCTGGAACATAGTGTGACAGAGGATGGCAGGGTAAAGGTCACAGCAGACCATGTACTGAAAGTCAAGGATTTCTTCAGCGATTTAATGGATGAGTTAGGTCTTTCAGATGCCAAACAGGACTTCGAAGAAAGAACTTCTGTAGATGAGGAAGCAGCAGAAGAAATCGTTGAAGACCTTGATGATGAGCAATTAGAGATTTTGAAAGTCGTTTATGAGGATAATCCCGTTAGTTCAGCTGATATTGCTGAAGAGATAGGTTCTAGCGATAGAACGGTGAAAAAGAAGTGGAAGGCCTTAAAGAAGGAAGAGCTTGTAGAGGTGAGGAGCGGTCAAGGAGCTACTACTACACCTCGATGTATGCAGTTTGTTGATATAGTGGAGAAAAATCTTCACGAAGTTCACGCTTTCACGAATGATTCTACAAACGGTGGGGGGGTGGTTGACGGTGAAAATAAGGAAAAAGACTCTACCCACCCCCCTACCGATTCCGAAATCAACAATGAAAGCGTGAAGAACGTGAAGCAAAATAGGCCTGAATTATCTGAATTTGTTTCTATTTTGCAAAGTAATGACGGAGTTCTTCATTTCTCCGAGATTAGAGATCTTGGGTATGATGTTGATTACCTGGAGGACTTAGTTGTTGAAAGCGATAAGCTGGAGAAAGGGTTTGGAGCTCCTGATGGTTCTTCTGAGGTTGAAAATCGGTTTGAGTTAAAACAGAAGGTGAAAAACTAATGAATCAAACTTCTACACGAAAGGATAGTTCGAGTCCTGCAGAATCAGGTAAAAACGATGTAAAAATGACAGAAAACGAGTTTGGCAGATTTAAATGTCCTAACTGCTATTCAGAGATGGAAGAAATAGGGATAGAAGGAGATGCAGCAGTTTATGGATGTAAGGAATGCGATTACACAAATCAGCCTAACGATCCTACAGGGGTCTTACCATAGTATGGTAGGCCTTCAATCCTCTTTTTTGAGAGTGAATCAAGCGGTGCTAAAATCACGAAGACAAGTTGAAGGATTTACGAGGTATACTCGAGAATGATGGAATCAAACCAGGATAGTCAAGGTAAAGAGGAGGGATATGGTCAGGTAGTCCGACAACTGAGCAGAAAACAACGTATAGTCCTAGATAAGCTCCAGAATGAGGATTACTTGAACTCGATAGCTCGAGACATGAGGATGAGCTTCAACGGAGTAAAATACCATGCAGAAGACCTGGAAGATCTAGGCCTTATACAGAAGACAGGTAGGGTCCAGGGACGACAGTTCTGGAAAACTACGCAGAAAGGAGAAATAATCCTAGACATGGTGAATATTCCTAACGAGTAAAGGTGTAAAATTATGAATCGAGATGACCCTAAC
The DNA here is from genome assembly GCA_042217665.1 of Candidatus Nanohaloarchaea archaeon. GTDB lineage: Archaea > Nanohalarchaeota > Nanosalinia > Nanosalinales > Nanosalinaceae > JBDGSH01. The sequence continues at coordinate 2,370 of JBDGSH010000136.1, read as the reverse complement.
TACAAAAGAAAGAAGATGGAACATTTCAAACCCTTCAAGAACGATATTAAAGGATATTACAGGGAAAGAGATCAGAGATGACATATATACAGCGAGATAAACTGGAAGAAGACAAAGAAAAACTCCTGAAATTCCTGGAAGAAGAGACAAGAGCAGAAAACGAACAGGAAAAAGTAATTCTTCTCAAAAAAGCCAGAGACCATCTAGCTGAAAAGCTAGAGAAAAAAGAACACGAACCCGATTACAACTACTTTAAATGAGGAAGATACAAAATGTCAAAAAACTTCAACGACTTAGATCTAGCTGTCAGGCATCCTGACAGCTTACACCACATCGAAACCCAGTTAAACCGGTTAACAACTAAAATAGCTCATACTGACATGGTCGAAAATGAGGAAGCACGTCAAGAATTCTTCCATCTCATCATGGACTTCAAAGAAGAAAACCAAAGCCATTTCTCATTCGAGACATGGAAACGTGTAGGCCTGGACCTGGCTAACCTTATGAAGTACGGTGAAAACCAGATAGCTCAGGGAATAATCGAGCATTTAAGACACGATATTCACGAGAACGACAGCCCGCGTTCACTGGTCAGCGACAAGCCAGAAACCATGAGAGACGTGAAATACGTATGTAATGAATGCGGTAACTCATGGAACAGTGTGGAATATCTGGAAGAGTTCGACAATCAAGGCCTTAGAAAAGAAGACTCGAAGAATTGGAAGAGGCTTGAAAGAACCGTTGTACACAACTTCTTCCGGACCAGAGATTACCCTAACGACTTTGAACCTGTACCTCAGAACTGTCCTGTATGTAACAACGGGCTTTCTGTTGATAGAGAGGATCTTTCCGGCGACCTGGAAGCAGTCAAGATAAAGAGAGATAGGGAAGACCCTGGCTACGAGTCAAAGCTTGAGGATTTAGCACCGCATGGCTATGAAGAGGTTGATAGCAGATGACTGACAACAATGATCTTGATACAGAGGCCTTGATCTTCAGACAGCTTGACAGAGTCATGCGTACAGCTTCCCTGGACCTGGACAACTTTACAGAAAGTAATGCCGGCCAGACCAAAGTCTTGAAAGACACTGACACGTGGAGTCACAGAGTGTTAATGTCCACTCTTTTCCTTGACTCTTTCCTTGACCCTATCAAGACAGAGGAAGACCAGGAAAGAATTGACAAAGCCTATGATAATGCTGAAGAGGAATATAACGGGGCTGAAGACTTCCTCAGGTTTTACAGGGCTAAGAACATGTTTAGAGAGAACGTCAAGGTACTGCACGAGAAAAACTTTGTCTTCCAGGAAAGCGATGACTTGGTGATTGAAGACGAATCAGAGGAAAAATTAGAGCCTGAAAGCTCTGAAGTAGATGAAGAGGTGATTGAATGACAGATAAATCCTTTGAAGAAGTAAAACATTCAAATCCCTTAATCCAGAATGTTCAGAAACGGCTCTGGAAACAGAATAAAAACTGGCTTTCAATCATTACAGGGCCGACAGGATCAGGGAAGAGCTGGTCAGCTCTTTCTCTTGCTGAAAAGATAGATCCCGACTTCAACGCCGACAAAGTAGTGTTAAGGCCTGAAAAGTTCCTTGAGAATGTAGCGGAAAGAAACTGGGGTCAAGGAGACGTTGTCATATTCGATGAGGCCGGTGCCGGCATGAACGCTAAGGCTCACATGACTAAGAAGAACAGGATCATTGACCAGGTACTTCAGACATTCAGGCGTCAGAACATTGCTGTAATCTTTACAGTACCGTCAAAGGCTAACGTGGATAAATCAGTTAGACGTCTTCTGCACACTTATATCGAGACTAAGACTATCGACTATGAGAATGAGAGAAATCATTTGAAATGGCTTGACATGGATTACAACCAGAAAACCGACAAGATATATTACAAGTACCCTAAAAGGCGTGATGAGAACGGTGCTGTAAGAAAAATCAAGACTGTGAAGATGGGAAAGCCTTCAGAGGATTTGATTGAGGCCTATGAGGAAAAGAGAACACGCTTCCAGGACCGTAAGAATAAGGAGTTCTATGACCAGCTTCAGGAAAAAATGAAGGATCAAAACCAGGACAAAGACAAAGGGAAGACTAAGGAAGAGAAGATCAAGGAGTACATCAAGGAGAATCCTGAGGCCTCTGGTAAGGAGATCAGTAAGAAGTTTGACACGTCAGAGAGCTATGTCTACAAGGTGAAAAGCAAGGGTTGACAGAAATATTCTTACCTTACCTAGCTACCTGACTAACACCTAACTTAATTTAAGTATTATTGAAATAAGGTAAATAGTAAAATGCTATTAGGTACGCTGTCAAGGTCTCAGATGATAAACGCTCTCTTTATAGACTAATTCAAGGCCTTT
>JBDGSH010000135.1:19811-26738 GCA_042217665.1 Candidatus Nanohaloarchaea archaeon | reverse complement strand
TACTACTACTTCTAATCACAGTCGGAGCAGTCGCCTCAGCATGGGGTCTCTACCAGCAGCTAGCGAGCAGAGGTCAAGCCAATATCCAGGCCCTGGACAAGAGACAGAAAGCAAGCAGCACCAGCTTCGCCATGAGATCCGCATTCAAAAACACTTCAACCTCCAACGATACAATCATGATCAGCTTCGAGAACACAGGAAACAGAGCGGTGAACTTTACCGAAGAGATAGCGCTCTACGCCAAGCTGCCGGGAGAACAGACCTACCTATCATACGATACGTTGAACACCGCAGCATTTAGCAGTAAACTGGTTCCCGGAGCAAGAACCTGCCTAAAAAATCAAGGAGTGATCTCACCCGGCGATACAGTTACATGCAACACAGGAATCAAGTGGCCGAGCGTCGGAAACACGATTTCAGTCCGCCTAACCTACAGCGGCCTATCAGGCTTCAACTGGGATATCAACTGTGACCCGCAGACAATGACAACCTCCACCTGTTAACACCTCTTCTTTTTTATTCAAGTTTCTCTTAATACCTTTTTATGAAAGGTCAGACACAGGCAGTCACAGCCATAATGATTACAACAGTCATCGTAGGATCAATAGCTACCGCCTACCTCTGGGGAATACCGATTCTAGAAAAGAGGAAAGCCGAATTAAAGGTACAAAACACCCAGCAACAAGTACTCAGCCTACACCAACAGATAACAGAAGTAGCCAACGCCGGAAAAGGCACAACCAGACAGATACAGATAGGGAGAGAAGGACAAGACGATCTGGAAATCAAAATAAACAATACAGCCGACTACATACAAGTATCAACCATTTCACAGACCGCTCCATACGCCATGGACAGATGGACTATCATAGACGGTAAAACAGCCAAAGGACTTTCCTTCAGCCCAGGAAACAAAAAATACGCGGAGAAAAAAAGCTACCAGCCCGGAGTAGTAGCAGTAAGACCTATAGGATCACCAGGAACCGTCAACCTAAACTACAGGACAGAATTCCGCAACATGTACCTCAAAACACCTACAGGAGCCAAGCTGGAAAAAATTGATTTAACAGCTCCCGGCAGAAAAGAATCCACAGGACAGACAACCATTATAATTAGCAATGAAGGCGTAGAACAAGACACAGGCTCAGAACGGATACAGATAGATACTGGAGAAAAACTAAGACGGGAAAGAACCCAAATATCTATCAAGCTAAGATAAAAACAATGAAAGGACAATACCTAGCTCTAGAAGCAATTATGACAGCAATAATGGGCATAGTGTTAGCTATAGGCGTAATAGGCTACTTCCAAACCTACAAATCATCCACACTGGAAGCAGCACAAGAAGAAATATCAAAAAGAAAAATATCACGCGTAAAAACTGCACTCATCGATTTGAAAACAGTCTCAACAGGTATCAAGACCATAGAACTCCCAGAAGAAATAGCAGGATCCGAATACCAGGTAAGCCTAGATAAAAAAGTCAGATTGTTTGTAGATAACAGAGAATACAGCTCAAAAAAGCTAGGATTCAACGCAGACCTTACAGGCACAGCTAACGGCGGAGAAGTAAAAATTTTCAAAAACCAGAACAACTACACACTACAGGAAGGATAATGGGCGACTTCAACTTTGTATCACTGGCGGAAAAACTTAAAAGAACCAAGCACCCTGAAATCTTCGAAGAAGAGGAAAAAGAGGAAGAGGAGCATGTAGACGGCGTTCAAATCCCTATGGAAGGAAGTTTCTCCCCCACAGACATAGAAGAAGAAACAGGAGGAGATGAACTCACCGACGTAGAAATCAAGTACCCGCTGATACCTTCAAACCCTGACAAAGGCGAAACAGTCTACGCCTGGGCATACATCACATGGGACGAAGACGCAGGAGAACTAATCTACAAAGTCATAGAACCCGAAATAGACCAGAGAACACAAAAAATCCTCGACAAAATACAGGAAATACTGGAAAGAAGCTTCGACGTCGACTTCACAGACCTCGAAACAGAAGACGCCGCCCAATACCTAAACAAACAAATAGACAAGATCGTAGACAAATACGACATCTCACTCTCCTCACAACAACGAGAAGTCATCAGATACTACGCCAAACGAAACTTCGCCGGCCTAGGAAAACTCGAACCGCTGATGAACGACACAGAAGTCGAAGACATCTCATGCGACGGAGAAAACATCCCCGTATACGTATACCACAGAAACCCAAAATTCGGATCCATCAAAACCAACGTAGAATGGAACAAAGAAGAAGAACTCAACAGCTTCGTCATGAAACTAGCCCAGCGATGCGGACGCTCCATCTCAGTCTCCGAACCGCTGCTAGACGGATCCCTACCCGACGGCTCACGTGTACAGGCAACACTAGCAACAGACATCGCCAGAAAAGGCTCCAACTTCACAATCAGACGGTTCACAGAAGACCCGCTAACCCCGATCCACATGATGGACTTCGAAACAGAAAACGCACAGATGATGAGCTACCTCTGGACACTCGTAGAACACGAAAAATCAGTGCTGGTCTGCGGAACCACAGGAGCCGGAAAAACATCACAGCTAAACGCCCTATCCCTATTCATCAGACCCGAGAAAAAAATCGTATCAATCGAAGACACGCCGGAGCTACGGCTACCGCACGACCACTGGGTACCCGAAGTCGCAAGAAGCGGATTCGGAAGCAGCGCAGAAGAAGGCGGAGAAGTATCAATGGACGACCTACTCAAAGAATCACTCCGTCAACGACCAGAATACATCATCGTCGGAGAGGTCAGAGGCGAAGAAGCATACATCCTGTTCCAACAGATGGCAACAGGCCACACAGGCCTATCAACAATCCACGCCGACTCACTTGACATGCTTATGGACCGCCTCACAACCAACCCGATCAACCTGTCGCCATCCCTGATAGAAACCCTGGACGCAATCATGCTGATCAAAAGAATCAGAAGAGGCGACAAATACGTCAGAAGAATTACAGGCATCTACGAAGTCGAAGAATACAACAAAAGAACAGGACTCGACGCAAACCAGGTCTTCGGCTGGAACCCTCAAGACGACAGCTACCACCTGGTCAACCGATCCAAACTCCTGAAAGAAATCGTAGAACAGAGCGGAGGCGACGAAGAAGAACTCAAACAAGAACTCAGAAACCGTCAACACGTCCTCAACTGGATGGAAAACCAGCAAATCAAAAACTACCGAAAAGTCGGCGACATAATCTCCCGATACTACTCAGACCCACGCTCAATACTGGAAAAAGTCAAAACCAGCTCAAACTCCGAGACAGAACCCGTAAAAGTTAAGAGTTAACAATGCTGGACCGCTACGCCGACTTCTGCTACAACCAAGTAGGAAGCTACATCCTAGACTACGTACCATACTTCGAAGAGCTCCGACCACGGCTCTCAAAAGCAGGGATCAACGTAACACTTCCAGAATACGTCAGCGTAATAGCATTCACCTCAATCGCAGCAGCAATATTCTCACTCGTAGTCCTGACCTCCGTCTTCACAGCAACATCCGGACTATCAGGTCTTATCCTCGGAATAGCGCTGACAATAGTAAACACCTCCCTAACCGCCGCAGGAGTCTACCTCTACCCCTCAATCATGATCAAACAGAGAGCCGAAAAAATCCGGGATACCCTACCATTCGCAACAATGTACATGTCAACACTCGCCGGAACCGGAACATCAATCGCAGAAATCTTCGAAATCATGAGCGACGTAGAAGAATACGGCGAAGTCTCCAAAGAAGCAGAAAAAATCAACAGAGACATCCAAACCTTCGGAATGGACTCCAGCGAAGCCCTCAAAAAAGCAGCAACCAGAACACCCAGCGAAGACTTCAAAGAACTACTCTGGGGTCTAAACCACGCAATGACATCAGGCGGATCAATCAGAGAGTTCCTAAAACAACGCGCAGAAAGCCTGATGAACGACTACGAAAGAAGAATCGAAAACTACGCAGAACAGCTCTCCATGCTAGTAGAAATGTACATAACAGTAGTAATCGTCGGATCCATAATCTTCACATCAATCAGCGTCGTAATGAGCAGTTTCACAAGTATGAGCGGCAGCCAAATCGTACTTATACAAGTCCTATCAATTTTCCTCGGCCTACCGGTCATCTCAGGCATGTTCATACTCCTAGTCAGAGGAATATCGCCCGGAGGGATACAATGATCGACTTCTTCCGGGAAGAAGAATACCGGAAAGGAATGAAACCGGAAGACAAGATAGTAATAGCCTCAATACTGATAGGAGCCTTCCTCGTCATCGCCGGAATGGGCTTATACATAACATTATCGCAGAGAATCGGGGGCTCAGTACTTATACTAGGTTTAGTAACCGCTGCAGTACCATACGGAATCATATCATTCCTAAAATCCCGTGCAATAAAAGAAGTAGAAGACCAGTTCCCCTCATTCCTCAACGACCTAGCAGAATCCAAAAGAGGAGGAATGACAATAATACAAGCCTTCGACTCAGCCAAAGACACAGACTACGGCCGATTAAACCGTCAAATCGACAGAATACACAGCGAACTCACCTGGGGCATACCCTTCCCCGAAGTCATGGAACGATTCTCCAAACGAATGCACGAATCACAGGTCATCCAGGAATCCATATCAATCCTTCTACAAAGCTTCAGAAGCGGAGGAAACATAACAGACACAATAGAATCCATAGCAGAAGACTCAAAAAACCTGAAAAACGTACTACAAAAGAAAAACCAGAAAATCAAACAACAAATCCTCATAATGTACATCATCTTCTTTCTGTTCGTCGCAATCACCATCGGCATCTACCTGATGCTCTCCCAGCTCCTCGGACTAGGACAACCTAACGCAGGCGCACTACAAGACACAGAGTTCCTCGGCGGAAGCGGAGGCGCCTCAAACTTCTGTAACGGAGAAATAATCTACGCAGAACCTCTCTGCGGTACAGCTAAGGTCTTCGGATTCGTCCCAAAAAACCTTACAAGCTTTACAAGCACAAGAGCCACCAAGTTTAAGTACGGACAGATGGCTTACTACAAATCCCTCCTATTCCTAATGCTCATGGTTCAAGGACTCTGTACAGGCGCAGTAGCCGGACAGATCGGAGAAGGAAGCCCCGGAGCCGGAATCAAACACGCAATAATCATGATACCGGCGGCATTCATCGTATTCATGTACTTCGTCGGACTTTCAGGAGTATAAGCCATGAAAGCACAAGTAAACCTGGAATTCCTGGCAGCAGCCGCATTATTCCTTCTAACAATAGGTATACTGGTAATAACCAACACAGGAATACCACAGTACGAATCACGCCAAGAAATAGCCTCCCTCAACCGCCAAGCACAGGCCATGACCACACAACTACTCTCAAACCCCGGCAGCTACTACAACGGCACCCGAGAAAAACCCAACTGGGAGAAAAACACTGCCACTGTAAAAAATTTGACCTCGGTAGGCCTCGGAACAGGCTTCATGACCGTACAAAAAGACAAGCTAGAAATGCTTTCCTCCTGGGACAAATCCAAACTAGACTACAACCAGTTCAAAAACGTGACAGGTACCGACACCCAGTACAGATTTGAATTCTACCACCTACCGACAATAAACACCCCTCAAAGCTTCACAAAAACGTACTCTCCCTCTGACATTATAGAACCCTCAGGACTCTCCTACCAAAACGCTGACAACATCGTCCACTACGGTAAAGAACAGCTTTTCGGATCAACTCAAAACTTTCTTGTCACAAGCCATAACGGAGTTTATGACACACTCTACGTTTCCAGCAACAAAGATTTCCGGTACGGTTCAACCAGAAGAACACTGAACGAGAAAATAAACGGTTACCGGATCATAAAGTTTCAAAACAACCAAAACGGAGCCGGATCCCTCGTAATACTCCAAAAGAACATCAAGACCTTTGGACCGAAAATCGACCAAGGATCCACCGTCATAAACCTAGAAAGATTCGCTACAATGAAAAACGAACCGCTGAAAGTAGAGGTGTGGGCCTGGTGAAAAGAAAAGGCATAGGCTACATGATAGAAGTCATAGTCGCACTCATCACCCTGGTAGTGTTCGTACTCAGCGTATCCATCCCACAACAAAACCTGGACTGGAACAGATTCCAGAAAAAACTGGAAACCAAAGACATGGCGCTTACACTCAAAAAAACAGGCGACGCCTCCAAATGGATCAAATACAGGAACACAGGCAACTTCAAAACATTCTCCAAACTTACAACCGGACTAGAAACAGGCGGCAGCCTCCACAACTTCCCACCAACACAACAAAAAATCGGAGTAACCACACTACCCAACAACAGAAACACGGTAAACGTAAAACAGGTGACAAGCACCGACTACTGCTACGGCGACCTAGAAGAAATCAAAACCGAAGAACCCGTACTCAGAACAGAAAACCAGAAACACGACACCCACCTCTACTTCGGCGACACCGACCCACAGATCTCAGGAGGAGGAAACGGTATACAGGACTACGACACACTTTATGTAGACAACAAAACCCGATGCCAGTTCTCAAGCAGCGAAGGACCCTACTACACCGAAGAAATCTTCGGCTGGGGCAACCAGACACTCAACTACTACGACTTCAAAAACATCACAGACACAGAATTCAGATTCTACGAAGCCAACCTCACCCACAAAATCTCAACCCAGGTCAACCAACCCGTCAACGGAATACCGGTACAACAAAACTTCGACAAAATCGAACTCGAAAACTACAGACTCAGCAACTACAACCTCATCATCCTCAAAAAACCCGGAACCATCCAAAGACTCAACAACAAACCCGGCCTGAGAGACAAAGTCTTCAACTATCTCAAAGAATCACCGATCCTGATAATCTCCGACCTCGACTCAACCACCGTCTCAGGAAGCTTCATACAGGGAA